>CACZQZ010000117.1 GCA_902783405.1 uncultured Erysipelotrichaceae bacterium | reverse complement strand
TGGGATAAAAATAAGATTACATTAGAATATAAAATAGAAGAAGATATAAAATTTGAGCTAATTTGGGAGGAATATTTGTGATTGAGTTATTAGAAAAACTTGTGAATGAGAATTTAAAAAAAATTGGGTATGATGAATACGTTCATGTTATTGTATCCAATAGACCAGAATTATGTGATTACCAGTGTGATGGCATTTTTATACTTGCTAAAAAATATCATAAAAGTCCCATTGAAATTGGAGAGGCTTTAGAAAAAGAAATGAATTTAATGGAAGACTTTTCTACATACTTTAAAAAAATAGAATTTGTAAAACCAGGATTTTTAAATATAACGTTATCTGATGAACTTATTTGTAAATTTTTAATGAATATGATGGAAAAACCAAAATTTGGTATCAAAGAAGAAAAAGAAGAAACGTACTTTTTAGATTATGGAGGGTATAACGTAGCTAAACCACTTCATATTGGACATTTGAGACCTACCATTATTGGAGAGGCCATCAAAAGAATTATTGCTTATAAAGGTCATAAAACAATCAGTGATGTCCATTTAGGAGATTATGGTCTTCAAATGGGAGAAGTCATTTATGGAATAGAAAGAGATGGACTAAAAAAAGAAGATATAACCATCGAATATTTAAATCATATTTATCCAGAAATAAGTGCTTTGTGTAAAGAAAATGAAGAAGTTAAAGAAAAGTGTGCTTTCATCACTAAAAAACTTCAAGAAAAAGATGTTTATTATAATGAACTATTAGATACCATTATAAACGTATCTGTGGAAGATGCTAAAAGTATATGCGACTATTTAGATATTTCTTTTGATTTATGGCAAGGAGAAAGAGATTCTTATGCTTATTTAAATGAGGTAGAAGAAATATTAAATGAAAAACATTTATTAGAGGAAAGTGAAGGAGCACTTGTTATCAATGTAAAAAGGGAAGATGAAAATAAACCAATGCCTCCTATGATGTTCAAAAAAAGTAATGGTGCTTATCTTTATGATTCAACCGATTTAGCAACCATCTATGAAAGAAGACAAAAATATCATCCAGATCATGTTATCTATGTTACTGATTTTCGTCAAAATTTACATTTTGAACAAGTATTTAGAGCAAGTGATAAAGCAGGTTTTATTCCATATCATTCTTTAGAACATGCATATAATGGTACTATTAATGGAAAAGATGGTAAACCATTTAAAACAAGAGAGGGAAGCGCTCCAAAATTAAGTGAATTATTTTCTATCGTAAGAGATACTTTTATAAATCAAAAAGAAGAAAATAAAAATATGGATAAAGAAGATGTTGATAAAATAGTAAACGCTATTATTAAATTTGCAGATTTACAAAATAGTAGAGATAAAGATTATATTTTTGATGTAGAAAAATTTAGTAGTGTCGTTGGAAAAACTGGACCTTATATTTTATATACATACTTAAGAATTCATAAAATTATCGAAAAAGAAGAAACATTAGACTTAAATCAAATAATATATAATGAAGTCGATCGTAATTTAAGAATGGAAATGTTAAAATTAGAAGTAGCTATCGAAAAAGCATTTAAAGAAAGAAAACCACATTATATTGCGGATTATATTTATAATCTTTGTGTTTGTGCGAATAGTTTTTATCAAAAAAATCATATTATAACAGAACAAGATAAAGAAAAACGTGCTTCTTTTGTATATATTCTAACGTTAACGAACAAGATATTAAAAGAAATGCTTTCTCTAATTATAATCGATATTCCAAAAATAATGTAAAAATATATTGACATAAAAAATATATATGATACAATTATGCTCGAGTAAAATATTAGATGTGGAGGTTTTTTATGAAGATAAAAGATATGTCTAAAGTAGAGTTAGAAACACTTTCTTATACAGATTTAACTTATATGATTTTAAAAGAAGAAAAAAAACGCATGAATACACCAACTATTTTTCGTAAAATTTGTACTTTGTTAGATTATACCGATGAACAATTTGAAAATAAAATTGGTGATTATTATACATCTTTAACTTTAGATAAAAGATTTATTTTACTAGATGATGCAACATGGGATTTAAGTGAAAAACATTCAGTAACATTAGAAGTAGATGAGGATGAAGAAAACTTCGATACTGAAGAAGATGAAGTAGAAGAAGAGGATGACTCTGTTGAAGAAAATCTTGATGACGATACTGATGATGATACTGATGATGAACTTTCTGATCTTTCTGTAGTAGAAGATGATTATGATGATGGTGATGATCGGTAAGGAATAAAAAAAAGACTTCTTCATATCTTTTATTAGGTGATAAAAGATGAAGAAGTTTTTTGAAACTCTTGGAATCATTAGTCTTATGATTTGTAGTTTTTGGTATACTGATAAAACTGCTTCCGTCATGAAAGAAAAAGATGATATTATGGTAGCAATTAAAAAGGCAGAAGAAAAAGAAATTATAGATATAAATGAAGCTATCATAACAAATGATACGATTATTCCAGGGGTTCATACATCACAAATTGATGAAAACAAAAGTTATAATAAAATGAAAGAAATTGGTTATTTTGATAATTCTTTTTTAATTTATAAAAATGTAAATCCTAAAATATTATTAGAACAAAACTATGATAAATATATAATTAGTGGTAATAAAAAGAAGAATAATATTAGTTTTTTATTTAAGATTCATCAAAATACAACTATTCATGATGTAAAAAGAATACTTACTATTTTAAATAAAAAAAGAATAAAATCAGATTTTTTTGTTGATGGATATTTTTTAGAAGAAAATAATGACTTAATGTATGACATTATACGTAATGGACATCAACTTCAAAATTTAAGCTATAAAGAGGATTATACCAATCCTTCCTTCTTATGGTTAGATGCTGTTTTAAAAAAACTAAATCATCAAAAAGTAGGTTATTGTTATCTAGAAAATAAAGATAAAAAAACATTGAATATCTGCTCAACGTACAAAAATCATGTTATTATTCCAAATTTAGTTTTAGAACATCATGCATTAGCAACTATTAAGAAAAATGTAAAACCTGGTAATCTTATCAGTATTAAAGTAAATTCACAGATGATAGATGAATTACCAATTATCATAGATTATATTAAATCTAGAGGATATAAGATAACGTTATTAAAAGAACATTTAAAAGAATAAATGTGTTTTCAAACATACGAGATTTAAAATTTATCATACATTATAGTAGATTTAAATAATTTTTAAATCTATGGTTCAGATGAAAGTATGAAAAACTCATAATATTATTCATATTGTTCTTTTCTTATCATATGTCCTCCCAAAAGCACATATAAAAACTTTAAAAGATAGGATAACCTATCTTTTTGTATACTTTTTTTGACTTTTGAAAATATTATATTTAGGTGATTTTATGAGAATTCGTTTAGGTTATGTGGCAAGTCCTATTATTATTGAAGAATCTTATTCGAAAACGATGACTTATAAAAAATATCAAGAATTAGGAAGAAAACAAGGGAATGAAAGAATTAGCAAAATCATTAATGATAATATAGAAAGTCTTAAGAAAGTGATTTTATATAATAAACAAAATGAAATATCTTATTACAGATTAAGTCATCATATAATACCTTTTAGTACTTTTGATAAAGTTCATTTTTCTTATAAGAAAAAATATAAAGAAGATTTAAAAAAAGTTGGAGAACTATTTAAAAAAAATAATGTCAGGATAGAAATGCATACAGATCCTTTTTGTGTAATTAATAGTATATCTGATCATATTGTATCTGAAAGTATAGACATGCTTAAATATCATAACTACCTATATTCTTCTTTTGAATATGATGGAGATATTATTATGCATATTGGAAGCGCTTTTCCAACCAAAGAAGAAGCCATAAATCGGTTTATAAAAAATTTTAAATTGATACCGAAAAGTATTCAAGAAAAAATTATTTTAGAAAATGACGATACTACCTATACAGTAGAAGATATTTTATCTGTCTGTAAAATTTTACATATTAGAATGGTTTTAGATTATCATCATTTTCTTTGTATGAAAGAAAATCATATCGAAAATTATTTAAAAGATATTTTAAACACTTGGGAAACAAATCCAACCATTCATTTTTCTTCTCCAAAAAGTAAAAGAGAATTTAAAGCGCATCATATGTATATTGATTATAAACAATTTATAAAATTTATAGATATTCTTAAAGGATATGGTAGAGATGTTGATATTATGTTAGAGTGTAAAGGGAAGGATGAAGCGTTATTCAGACTTATAAAACAACTAAAATTTTATACGAATTATAAATTTATTAATGAAACTACATTTGAAATTTGATTATGGATGAATTGTGAAAAAAAGTTTACAAAAAGTAAGACAAATAGTATAAT
>CACZQZ010000116.1 GCA_902783405.1 uncultured Erysipelotrichaceae bacterium | reverse complement strand
CCTAAGAGTTCACTTAAAAATTCTGTAAAACCAAAGTAAATAAGAAATTCAGATAAAATAAAATAAGGAAATATGGAAGGTACAACGTTATTCTTCCATAAATTCATACTTGTTTTAACTGATTCAATAACTAAATTTGAATTTGTTAGAATTTGAAATCCTATACATAACAAAAATAGTAATATTAATAGTGTTGATATCATATTTTTCATAGAATCACCATCATTCAAAGGAGGATGCCAATGATTAGTAGAGTTTATGACAAAACGAAAAAAATTATGAAAGATAATAAGATGATTATACTAATTTATATAATCCTTGTTATCTCTTTTTCAATTCCACTTCCATATTATATTGATAAACCAGGTGGTGCTATCAATATTCGTGATAAGGTAAAAATAAACGAGGCACATTCATCTGCTGGAGGATTTTACTATGGATATGTTTCAGAAATGAGAGCAACGTTACCGTTTTATCTTTATGCTAGATTTAATCCAGATTGGGATCTTATTAAAAGTAAAGATATGACATATGATAATGAAACAATTAAAGATGAAAATGTACGCAATAAAATTTTAATGAATGAAACGAATAGTAATGCAGTGATAGTAGCTTATCAAAAAGCAAATAAAAAAATTGAGGTAACAAAAGAAAAACTATTTGTTACTTATATCGATGAAAATGCGGATACAAATCTTAATATTGGTGACCAAATTATAGAAATTAATGGAAAAACAATGAATTCAAAACAAGAAATTTATGATATTATTCGTAATTCTTCTGTAAATGACAAAATTGAATTTAAAGTATTATCCAATAAAAAAGAACAAATGAAATACGGAAAAATAAAGCAAGAAGATGGAGTTTCTATGGTAGGAGTTATGATTTCTTTTATAAAAGAATATAAAACAGAACCTAAAATTGAAATATTAACTAGTTCAAATGAATCAGGGCCATCTGGTGGACTTATGTTATCGTTAACTATCTACGATATGCTTACTGAAAAAGATTTAACGAAAGGTTATAAAATTGTAGGTACAGGTACGATGGAAGAAGATGGAACTGTAGGAGAAATTGGAGGAGTAGAATTTAAATTAAAAGGCGCAGTGAAAGAAAATGCAGATATTTTTTTGGTTCCGAGTGGTGATAATTATAAAGATGCTATTAAAATAAAAAAAGAAAAGAAGTATAAAATAAAAATTAAAGCTATTTCAACTTTTGAAGAGGCAATTGACTTTTTACAACATTTATAGTAATTGACTTTTAAAAAATATTCTACTATAATTAAAACATAGGGTGATGTTATGAAAAAAGGATTTACATTAATAGAAATGATAGGCGTTGTAACTATATTAGCAGTTTTGATGATGATTGCTTCAATACCAGTAACAAAAACGTTAAGGGATTTCAATAAAAAAGCTTACCAAATGGAAATAGACAATATCGAAAAAGCTGCCAAACTATGGGGAAATGAACATCCTGCAGAATTACAAAGAAAAATAAATAATAATGAAAATCTATATTTATATGAATTACAAAATGAAGGTTATTTAGAAAGCAAAATTATTAATCCAAAGACAAACAAAAAATTTAATAATCAATTAGTTATCAAAATAACAAAAATGAGTGAAAAAAGATATGTTTATGAGGTGCAAGAAGATTCTATACAGTAATCTTTTTTTCGTTGCATTCTTCCTGTTTTCAGTGTATAATAAGTATGATAATAAAGGAGGAACCTTATGAAGAAACAAGTTGTAGTTTTAATTAATGGTTTTGGAATAGAACAAAAAAGATCTTATGCAATTTATGATTCATTTTTAATGCCAAATTTGGATCATCTTACACAAGAATGTTTCTTTTCTACTTTAAAAAATAATGCATATAACGATAATGTAGGATATCAATATTTTAGTACTGGAACAGATGTTGTACCAAGCTATTTAAGATTAGATAATTGGCTAAATGAACAAATTAAAGTAGATCCTACGATGATAGAGTATCAAAAAAAATTTAATACAATTGAGGGCAATATCCATTTGTTTTGTAT
>CACZQZ010000115.1 GCA_902783405.1 uncultured Erysipelotrichaceae bacterium | reverse complement strand
CGTTAGCTAGTAAGTTTACTGTGATTGATGTTGGTCTGATTCTGTCTCTATCTCCATCATCTTCCCATTTCTTTTCTACACTTACTTTCATTTTTAAAGTATTGGTAATAGTATAACTTGCTTTTCCATTTTCTTGACTTCCAGAAATAGTTGCTACATAATTTGCATCTGGTTCTACCTCTTGCACAGTGTATTCTATTTCTTTATTACCATTATATCTTATTAAATCACGGTAAGTAAATGTTGGCCATGTTCCATCATTATTTGGAATCAAATCAACAATTTTATCTTTCATTGCTACTCCATCAGCAAATAACTGAACAGTAACTTTGTCAGGACGAACCTTATATTCATCATTATTATCATCCCATACTTTTGTTACATCAACATTTACAAGTTCATATTTATTTGTAAAGTATGCATAGAATGCTGAGTTAGTCATGGAAATATTTCCTGTAATTTTAGCAGCTTCAGAATTATTATAATCTAATTCACTAGCTGTTAAATCTCTACCATTATTATCTCCATACCATCCTGTATAACTTGATTCTTTGAAACTAAATCCTTCTGGTAAGTTTTCTTCTGTTATTTCATAATGAGCTTTTGTTGTCAAGTTAACAAAACGTAAATTTTCACCTTTTTTAAGTCTTACTCTTAAAGTAGTTCCATTTTTAGCGTGGTAATAAATACCATCTGAATTTTCCCTTTTTATCCAATCAGTTGTTAATAAATTATTTCCTAAATCTACAAATCCATTATTGTAAACTGAGAACCATAATTCATCATTTTCACCGATTCCACTATCAGTTACTTTAATATTAAATGTAAATAATGCATCTTCAGGAGCACTATCTCCATCAACAAATTTTTGAATATTTAAATTACTTCTTCTATAATTGTAAGCTGAAATATTAGGATCATCATCAGTTAAAATATATACGTTTCCATTAATTCTAAAATATGTTCCAGTTTCATCTTGATAAAATTCATCTGTATCTTCCATTCCTTCTGGAATTGAATATTGAACTTCAGGATTTTGCTTAATAGAATATAATTTATCCGAATCTTCATTAACTAAAATTAATTTTTTAAGTTCCCCATTAAGTAACATTGGGTGAACAACTTCTGATACTAATTCCCAGTTATATGATTCTTCACCTAATTCTGAGAAATAATAATCATGTCCATCTTCTAATACTTCAATACCTGATATTGTTGTTTTAGTATTATCTGTGTAATGTACTCTCATTAATCCTGTTGAGATAAAAATTTCATCAGAAACAAAGTTTTTATCTTTTTCTAAGGTAGTAGTAGTATATCTTTCATTACCACGATTAACACCAATATCAATTTCATCAGGAATTGGATGATTTGTTAAATCAACACTATTTTCCCAATCTTTACTTACCCTAATTTTATCTGCTGTAGTATTAACAGCATCCAATGTATTATAATCGACAGGTATTTCTTCATCTTCTGTTCTTGTATCATCATAATATAATTTAGCAGAAGTATTTGTATCTAATGTATAGTTATCTCCATCTTTATGTAAATACTTTCTAACCTCTGAATCTAAACTATCATAAGTTATTTTACCATTTTTTAAATCTGCTATTAAATCATAAGTTTCTTGTGATGGCCAAACATCAAATGTTACAGTATATTTTTTACCATTTTCAAGTAATCCTACAGATGATAAATCCCATACTACTTCACCGTCACTATTTAAATCTGCTTCTGGTAAAGTTGTAACTTCTTCGCCATCAATATAATACTTGAATGATGACTTATCGACTGTTAATAAATTAGCAATTCTTCCTGATGTTTGAACTACTTTATTTGTAGTTCCATCTTCTATTTTTACACTACCAATTCCTGCTTTATTGATTTCATCTAAAATAGCATCAAAAGCACTATTTAATGCATCAGTATCCTTCGCATCGAAATAATTAGCTTCATCTGCACCACTAGCTTTAGTTAAATCTTTCATACGATTAACATTACCATAAATACCAATCGTATATAAAGTTTTTCCTCCACTAACAATAGTTGTTGCATCATCTACAGCATGAGTATAACATCTTCCCATAGATTCTGCAGAATAATTCTCATCATAAGGGCTATCTGTCCCTGTACCATAAACACCATAGGAATTATAAAATGCATTATCATTACGATAATTCCAATTATCACTTAATGTAAATGGATTATAATTTCCCCTAGTATCTCTAACCGTTGGATTACCATCAGATACAAAAATAACATATGTTGGATCATCATCTTCAAATGATATTTTATTTGCTGTGGATAATGCTGCTTCCCAGTTTGTTCCTCCATTTGCTGTTAATCCAATAACTGCATTATTAAATGTTGTAGCATCATCGGTTGGAGATTGAGCAACACTAGAATTAAACGCAAATGTTACTAAAGCCATTTCAATGATATCATCATCAGCTGTTGTATCATTTGTTAAATTATTATTTGCAAACAAAGAATCTGACAATTTCGTAATAGCTGATTTAGCTGCTTGTAAACGATTCATATTATTAACATATGTGTATCTAGTCCCTGTATATCTTTCTCCATCATTACTATTTGTTAATGTGAAATAAACATTAGAACCAGAACCACGTCTATATACACGTACAAATTCTCCATTAACTACACCATAGTAAGTATTATTACTACTAGTTGAAGTTGTTGGTGCATAACCTGATTTTCCAGTATTATTACTCATACTTCCAGACACATCAAAAACAACTATTATATTGGCTTTTGATGGTTTGCTTTCAACTTCTCCAACAACATCTAAAGATAGTTTATATGTGCCATCATTGTTTGGATTTCTATCTTTACGGTGTGCAGGAACAGTTCCTGCTGCATTCTTATCCGTTCTACCTGAAAAAAGATTTTCAGTTCCTGTTAAACTCAAAACTAAAGTTGCTAAAAAAGCTATTGCCATCGTAAAAAGCAATAAAGATTTTTTAACCATTTGCTTTGAATTTAATCGTCTTCTTTTTTTCATAAACTCCCCCACTTTCAAATTTAAATTATAGAATCACGGATATAGCCACACTCCTCCTTAAACTTAAGGACATATTCTAATCATTTTCGAAAATTTTGTCAATATTTTTTAAATCAATTTTGAATTTTGGTATATTTTTTTTACCAAATTTTTAGTTTCATTACTATTATTAGTTCTATTTTTCATTTTAAGCAAAAAAATAATCGACAAAAAAAGTGCTTTTATGCACTCTTTTCTTTAAACGCTAATACTAAATATTTTTTCTTATATTTTTTATAATCTTCATGGGTACTACAAGTTTGTAATAACAAAATATTATCATTTTTATAAATTTTTGTGTCCATTTTTACCATCGATTTATTTTGTAAGTATAAAATATGTTTATAATAATCTTCACCAGTAAACTCTGTATCCATATAAGAGTAATCACTTGTTTCTATAAAGATAGAAAAAATTTCATATTTTCTTATTTTATTTAATGATTTTATCACAACTTCTTTATGATTATTTAAATATTCTTCATCATAATATTTTTCTAAAATATAAAATGGCATTTGATAATCTTTAGAATTATGACCATAAATTAATAGTTTTTTACTCGTATCTATATTTACTCTAAAATCCATAAAAATAGATCCCATAAAACTATAATCTTTATTTGGTAAATGTTTTAAATAAAAGTCATTATCCTTTGTTTGCACAACAGGTACTTTAAAATCTTCATTTAATATTTCAAAAGTTCCTACAACATCTTCATTATTATATTCTTTTCTTAAAGAAAGGATTTCTTCTTTTGCTTTTTCTAATTCTTTTTG
>CACZQZ010000114.1 GCA_902783405.1 uncultured Erysipelotrichaceae bacterium | reverse complement strand
GATTCTTTTGCTGATCCTTTAACTGATTGTAAAAACTGTAAAACAAGACATCGCGCAGATAACTTAGTAAATGATTTTACAAATTCATCTAAGGGAGATGCTATGACAAATGAAGAATTAATTAACTTTATAAGAGAAAATAACGTTCCTTGTCCAAAATGTGGTAAATGTGATTTTACTGATATTCGTCAGTTTAAATTAATGTTTGAAACATATCGTGGTGTTGTAAAAGATAACAAAAGTGTGGTTTATTTAAGACCTGAAAATGCTCAAGGAGAATATGTTAATTTTTTAAATGTTCAAAGAAGTATGAGAGCTAAATTACCTTTTTCAATCGGTCAAATTGGTAAAGCGTTTCGAAATGAAATAACACCAGGTAATTTTACTTTTAGGACAATTGAATTTGAACAAATGGAATATCAAACTTTTTGTAAAAGTATAGATGCTCCAAAACTATATGAATATTTTAAAGAGTATGGTAAGAAATTTTATAATGATTTAGGTATTCCAAGTGATAAATTACGTTTTCATGATCATGAAAAATTAGCTCATTATGCTGATGCAGCTTGTGATATTGAATATAAATTTCCATTTGGTTGGGGAGAAGTTAATGGTACACATAATAGAACCAATTACGATTTATCTCGCCATCAAGAATATAGTAAAGTATCACAAGAATATTTAGATCCAGAAACTAATCAAAAGTATATTCCATATATTATTGAGTCTACTTATGGATTAGATAGAACTTGTCTAGCACTTTTATTTAATGCTCACACAGAAGAGGTACTTGAAGATGGAAGCACTAGAGAAGTTATGAAATTTCATCCATTCTTAGCTCCATATAAAGTTACTGTTTTACCACTTGTGAAAAAATATCATAGTGAAAAAGCTTTAGAAATTTATGAAGATTTAAGCAAATATTTCATGTGTGATTACGATGAATCAGGAAATATTGGTAAAAGATATAGAAGAAGTGATGTTGTAGGAACACCTTTTGCTGTTACAATAGATGATAATACGTTAAATGAAGGAACAGTTACTGTAAGAGATAGAGATACGATGGAGCAAGTGACAATTCCTATAGAAGAAGTAAAAGATTATGTAGAAAAAAGGATTCAATTTATATAGAATCCTTTTTGTATTTTAAAAAGCATGATATAATATAAAGGGAGGATGAAGATATGATAAAATTAGTACTTGTTAGACATGGGCAAAGTATCTGGAATTTAGAAAATAAATTTACTGGATGGACAGATGTTCATTTATCAGAAGAAGGAATAAAAGAAGCAATTGATGCAGGAAAAGTTTTAAAAGAAAAAGGTTTTTCTTTTGATAAAGCATATACGTCTGTTTTAAAAAGAGCAGAAGATACATTAATGTATATTTTAAAGGAATTAAATGAAGAAGATATTGAAATAAAGTATAGTTATAAATTAAATGAACGTCATTATGGAGCTTTACAAGGATTAAATAAGGATGAAACCAGAGAAAAATATGGTGATGAGCAAGTAAAACTATGGAGAAGAAGTGCGGATGTTAGGCCTCCTGCTTTAACTTTGGATGATCCAAGATATCCTGGAAATGATCCAAAATATCAAGATTTAACAAAAGAAGAAATTCCTCAAACAGAAAATTTATTAGATACCGTAAAAAGAGTTGTAGATTATTTTGAAAGTGAAATTAAAAAAGATTTAGAAGATGGTAAAAAAATCATTATTGTAGCTCATGGTAATAGTTTAAGAGGATTAATTAAATATTTAGATGAAGTATCTGATGAAGATATTATAAATGTAGAAGTTGAAACAGGAAATCCAATTTGTTATGAATTAGATGATAATCTAAAACCAATTAAACATTATTATTTAAAAGAAGAGTCTTAAGATGTATAAGATAGGTATATTTGATTCTGGAATAGGTGGACTTACTGTTTTAAATGAAATTACAAAACTTTTACCAAATGAAGATATTTTGTATTATGGTGATAGTAAAAATAATCCTTATGGAAATAAAAGTGATGAAGAATTGCTTAACATTACGAAAAGAATTGTAGAATATTTTATTAATTATGAATGTAAAATTATTGTGATAGCTTGTAATACAGCAACGACTAGATGTATTCATCATTTAAGAAAAATGTATCCAGATATTATTTTTGTTGGAACAGAACCTGCTATTAAAGTTGCATGTGATCATCATTCTAAATCGACTTTAGTACTTGGAACAAAAGCTACAGTTACTTCAGCAAGCGTTCAAAAATTGATTCATGAAAATAAAAGAGAAAATCAAACCATATATTTAGAAAATTGCGAAGGATTAGCGCACGCTATAGAAGTGCAAGATGAATATACTATTCATAAAATATTAGAAGAACATTTACTTCCTTATCAGGATAAAGAAATAGACGCTGTTGTATTAGGATGTACACATTATCCTTACGTTGGAGAAGAAATTTTAAAATACTTTAAAAACGCTACCATATATGATGGATCTATTGGAGTAGCTAAAGAAGTAAAAAGACAACTAGAAAAACATCACTTGAAAAAAACAGAACAAACTTTAGGAAACATTAAAATCATTGATTCTATAGAAACATAAAATAAAAAAAAGTAATTTTAATCATATACAAAAATTATTAAAAATGATAAAATGAAATTAAAGATAAGAATTGAGAGGAT
The DNA here is from genome assembly GCA_902783405.1 of uncultured Erysipelotrichaceae bacterium. Taxonomy (GTDB): domain Bacteria; phylum Bacillota_I; class Bacilli_A; order RF39; family UBA660; genus RUG12867. Next base: position 2,850 of record CACZQZ010000114.1, on the reverse strand, counting down.
GATAATATGAATTTAGAATTAAAAGTGGAAAAACAAATGGATGAAGAAAGTGTAAAAGAACTTGTAAATGAAAATGTATCTGAAGAAAAAATAGAAGAATCATTAAATTATGATGCTTTATCAGATTCTGAGAAAAAAGCTATTGATGAATTTAATGAAAAAATTGATATTTATGATGCAACCCAAGTGTTACAATTTGGTGCTGGGGCACAAGAAAAAATATCTAAATTTTCTGATAGTATTTTAGAAGATGTTAAAACAAAAAACACTGGAGAAGTAGGAGATTTACTGGCTAATTTAGTAAGTCAAATTAAATCTTTTGATGCTGATATAGGAAATAGTAGTAAAAAAGGATTTTTATCAAAATTATTTAGTAATGCTAAAAAAGAAGTAGATTATATTATTGCAAAATATAGCAAAATTGAAAAAAACATTGATACGATTGAAGGTGGCCTTGAAAAAGATAAATTACAAATGCTTAAAGATATCAGTATTTTCGATACAATGTATCAAAAAAATCTAGAATATTTTAAAGAAATTTCACTTTATATTATTGCTGGAGAAAAGAAATTAGAAGAATTAAAGAATGTAGAAATGCCTAAATTACAAGCTAAAGCACGAGAAACTAACGATCAACTAGATGTTCAAAAAGTAAATGATTTAGAAAACTTAATTAATCGATTTGAAAAGAAAATCTATGATTTAAAAACAACAAGAATTATTTCAATTCAAATGGCTCCACAAATTAGATTACTTCAAAATAATGAAGCAGAATTAGTTGAAAAAATTCAAAGTTCTATTACCAATACTATCCCTTTATGGAAAAATCAAATGGTACTAGCACTAGGTATTAATAATGCAAAGAGAGCTCTTCAAAGTCAACAAGCTGTATCAAAATTAACCAATGATATGCTTGTTAAAAATAGTGAAACCTTAAAACAAGGATCTATTGATATTGCTGAAGAAAGTGAAAAAGCTATTGTTAATATTGAAACACTTCAAAAAACAAATCAAGATTTAATTGAAACATTAGATAAAGTTATTGAAATACATAAAAATGGTAGAATTAAGCGTCAAGAAGCAGAAAAAACACTTGAAGATATCGAAAAAGAATTAAAATCTAAAATGTTAGAAATTCATATAGATAAGTAGGAATATGATGGATACAAAAGATTATTTTAAAGATATTTATAATGATTTTTTTAAAGTTGAGTTATCTCAAAAAGAGTCTTCGAAAGAAGATTCTTCTTTGGTAGATGCTCAAAGTAAAATGACTTCTTGGTTTGATGAAATCAATAAACTTTATATTACAGATGAATCAAAAGATATTTTAAAGAAAATGATTGAATATATGAGAAAATATCATGAACAAATAGAGAAAAATTATGTTCCATTTTCTTTATTATTACAGACGAATAATAATGTGGTAAAAGAAAAAATAGAAAGTATTTTGTTTCATTCATCTTCATATTTTGATTATATTGAGAGCAAAACAAAAAAAACAATTTCTCTTTATAATTTAGAAAAAGATGATTTAAAAAAATATGGTTTTATTACATTTCATGATATTAATGGATTACAATTGGAAGATGAAAAAAACCAAAAAAAATTTTTTTATGAATTTGAAGACTTTGTAAATCAAGATAACCATAATATGATTATCTTATCTGGAACTAAAGAAGAACTTGTGACCTTTTTCTTAGGAAGAGAAAATATAAAGAATAGTTGCTTTAAATTTCATATTATAGGTACAAATCCAGATGTTCAAGATATTTATCAAAGTATTTTAGAAAAAGTAGAACTTGATGATTCACTCAAAGTTACTTTGCTTGATTATATTTCAAAAACATATAATGAAGAACAAGATTATATAAAATATATGAAAGATTTAGTAGAATATATTTCTTTTCATAAACAAGTGCCAACACTTGAAAAACAAAAGAGTATAGATGAAGTATTTGCTGAATTAAATGAACTTGTTGGACTAGAAAAAGTAAAAAAAGTTTTACATGAACTTGTCGATGTAATGAATTTAAAAGAAAAAGCAAAAGATAATTTAAATATTAATAATTTAAATTTACATATGGTGTTTTTAGGTAATCCTGGAACTGGAAAAACTACTATTGCAAGAATCATTGCTAATATTTTATATGAACTTAAATATATCAAAGAAAATAAATTAATTGAAGTATCTAGTAAAGATTTAGTTGCGGAATATGTAGGTCAAACAGCTCCTAAAACCATGTCTGTAATTGAAAAAAGTTTAAATGGAGTTTTATTTATTGATGAAGCATATAGTTTAGCTGTCAAAGGAGAAAATTCTTATAATGCAGAAGCTATTGCAACATTAATACAAGCTATGGAAAATTATAGAGATAAATTAGTTGTTATTTTTGCTGGTTATACCAAAGAAATGCAAGATTTTTTAAATTCGAATTCAGGAATTACTTCTAGAATAGGATATACATTAGAGTTTGAAGATTATACAACAGATGAACTTATTAAAATATTCTTAGGCTTTATGAAAAAAAGTGGATTTGAAGTAGAAGAAGATGCAATTACTTATTTAAAAGAAATTATCGAAGAAAATAGAAATATGAAAAATTTTGGTAATGCAAGATTTGTAAGAAATATATATGAAAAAACCATTGTAAAACATGCATCTAATGTAAAAAATAAAAAACAAAAGAAAATACTTAAAACAATTACTAAAGAAGATATTAGTACAGAACATTTGAATTTAGACTAAAAATAGTTGCTAAGAAAATAAAAAATATGATACAATTAAAACGTAAGAAAAATAGAAGTAATTATTTCAAAAAGAAATAACGGAATCAACCGATAAAGGAT
>CACZQZ010000113.1 GCA_902783405.1 uncultured Erysipelotrichaceae bacterium | reverse complement strand
TTTATCGGGAAATGGCTCAACTTGGTAGAGCACTTGGTTTGGGACCAAGGGGTTGCAGGTTCAAATCCTGTTTTCCCGACCATTTTTGACGTAAACTCTTATTTTATAAGAGTTTTTTATTTTTCACTTAATCCTTTCTCTTAAAATTTTCTTTTTCGTTTAATTTATTAATGATTATAATTGCTTTATCTTCATCTTCTGGTATAAGATGTGAGTATGTATTTAATGTCATTGTTATATCAGAATGTCCTAATCTTTTACTTATAACAGTAATAGGAACACCTTTTGAAAGTAACAATGTAGCATGACTATGTCTAAAATCATGTGTTTTAATTCTTTTTACATTGGCTTTTTTACAATATTCATCTTTTTTTCTTCCAATAGTTGTTTGAGACATTGGAAACAATCCTCCGAAAATAAACCAATCATCTGAAAAACCAACAAAGTTTTTATAATAGTTTTTTAAGTCTAAAATGACATTTTTTGTCATATTATCTAATTTTATTTTTCTATTTGATGTGAATGTTTTAGGTGTTGTTATAATGTAATTACCGTCTTTTTTACCTTTTGCAATAGTTTTATTCACTTCAATATAATTTTCTTTAAAATCATTCCAATTTAAAGCTAAACATTCACCTAAACGCATACCAGTATAATACAAAGTAATAAATAAGGAATAATATACTTTATCATTTACTACTTTTATAAAATCATTGAACTCATCATATGTCCAAAAATCAACTTTTCTAAAGTATTCCTTTTTAGGAAAATTACCAACTTTACTAGCAATGTTTTTTTCTAAATCATAAAAATCCATAGCATAGTTTAAGATTGAAACCATAGCACCATGTAAACTAGAATTATATTTATAAGAAAAGTTTTTATTTAAAATATAATCTTTCCATTCCAAATAAGAATAATTATCAATTTTATTTATTTTATAATCTTTAAAAAAAGGCAATATATAATTCTGAAATCTACTAACAACAGAACGTAAAGATTGTGGCTTTAAGTTTTGCGATTTTGCTTTAATATAAATGTTATATAATTCTTGAAAAGTCATTTGAGAATAATCTTGATTAGATAAAGCAAGAAATTTCATTTCTTCATCTTTTGCTTCAGATTTAGTTTTAAATCCACTTCTACATTTTTGTTTTTTATTTCCAAATCTATCTTCGATATATACTCTAAAATACCAAGAATTTCTTTTTTTATCTTTATAAATAGCCATAATAAAATCCTAGTTAAAAAAGTATTTCATGATGAGTTTTTGATTAATTACATCACGGTTCTTTAAATTCAATTTAGAGTACATTTTTTCGTCTAATAGAAATCTTAATTCATTCAATAGTTTAGACACTTCTTCATCAAAGTGACGACTATCTAAATCAAACAAAATGTTAGATAAATACAATAAATTATAATCAACCTCTATTTGCATAGTTTTCATAATTTTTTATTCCTCCAATCTCCGAATAAATCTAAATAATCTTGTTTACTTATCCAAAAGAAATCAAATTTTTCAAATAATTTTATTTCATAATCTTTTAAAACTTCTTCTTTTGTTTTTTTATCAAAGCATTGATTGACAATTATAGGACGATTATCACTAAATTTTATAAGAAAATATTTAATAATAATATTCCTTTTTATTTTTAATATAATTTAATTATTATGTGATTTTAGATAATATGTAAGTTCTAATTTTTCATCTAAAATATCATAATTATCAGGTATTTTTAAATAACTATAACTGTCAATAAAATTTACTAAATCAATAATTTTTAGTTTAACTTCATCTGGAAATTCAAAAAAAGACAAAGAATCTAAAACATTTGATAAATAGATAAGGTTAAAATCAACTTCTTTTTTAATTTTCATACAATCTCCCCTCCTTGTTTTTGTTGTATGTCGCATGGTGTAGCGACATTCACAACAAATTAATTTTTAATTTTTAGTTCTTTTTCAGCCATTAAACAAATATGCTCAATATTTAAATCTAAATAGTCAATAACGCTTTTCATTGGAACAATAATATTTTTAGATTTTGGCAAACGTTTACCACTTTGTTTAATTTCTTTTATAATATCATTTCTAATAGTAGTTGCATTATCACGTCCACATGATGCTATTTTCTGTATGTCATGAACGTTAGCCCATGGTTTAGATAAAATTCCCATTAATTCGATATTAGACATATAAAAAATCACTCCTTTCTGTTGCGTTCATCAACACACTAATAATATCATGTTTTGTTGCATTAGTCAACACAAATGATAATTTTTATTACTTTTTGAAAAAAGTAAAACAAAAACTTTCTATTTCTCGCCGAAATGGCAACAAAAAACAAAAAAATATGATATATTTTTTTTGTTTTTTCTTTGACAACATTATATTATCTTTTTCTTATTATCAATGGACTTTCACGGCATATCCTCGGTCATGATCCTACGGAATGACCTCCGGTATTCCATGTTCCATTGACAAACGAAAAAGAGCCTTTATTGCATAAATAAATGAAATATGATAGTATAAAAATAGGAGGTATTTATATGAATACTGAACTATCAAATTTAATAAAAAATAAAAGAATAGAAAAAGGACTATCGCAAAGAGAATTAGCAAAGAAAATTAATGTAGATAATGCTACTATTTCTAGAATAGAGAGTGGATTAATAAATAAAATATCTTTTGATATTGTATCAAAACTATCAAAAGAATTAGATATTGATTTTTTAACATTGTTTAAAAGTAGTAAATATACCGATGAAGATTTATGGGAAATGGCTAATGTTGGAAGTAAAATATATAAAGAATACTTTCTACTTAAATATTTAAATGAGGAAGAAATTAAAAAATTTTCCACAGTACAAAATAATATGATAAGTATTGATATAGTTAAAGTTTTAGACGCATATAAGGATAATAAAATTGATAAGGAAACAGCAATACAATTAATATATTCATGTGAACCAATAGAAATAGGTAAAGAATGTATTTTTCTATCAGATAGTGGAAATATTAGATTTGAAAATCCTTTTATATAATTAAAGATATTCATTAAAATCAATTAGTTCATTATTATAATTATCATAATATGGACTATTATAAATTAATTCTTTATTTTGTAGTCTTTTTTCTAATAAATCACGATGTTTATTATCATCTAAATTCAAATAACTTATTTTTGGTCTTTTTAAATTTTGTGTATATGAATATCTTCTTCTGGAAAAAAGTCTATTATCAATATCCTTAGTCATATATTTACTAATATATCCAATAATTTTTTTTATATCGCCAGTAATATTTTCGACGCTTGTAAAACCGTCATTCCAATATTTTACATGAAGAAATTTTTCATTATCTTCTTGCTTATATATAAGTTTATCATTATCAATAGAAATATTAGTTAATAAATGAAAATGAACAGCACCTCGCTTTTGATATTCTGGAATATAAAGGCACATAAAATCTTTATAGACTCGTTTAACTTTATATATAAATCTTTTGATTTTTTCACGTGCTATATCTATATCAGTAATATTTTCAGCAAATGTCAATGTGATAAATGTTCTCCAATGTTCAGCATTGCATTTTGCTATCCTTTGACATTCCAATTTACTACGAATAACATTTTTTAATTCTATAGTATTTCCAGCAAGTATTGAACTGTTATTTATTTTATTTAACTTATCTGTATCTATTTTTTTAATATTTAATTCTTTATTATTTTTTTTCTTTCTAGTTTTATTATTTTCTAAATAATAAATTTGAATATAACTACCACACTCAATAACTTTCACATTATAGACTTCTGGTCTATTTGTTCCAGTTATGAGACTACTATCAAGTAATAGATGAGATAACCTCGAGTTTGTATCATTTTCCATATATCCTCCTTTTCTCTTTTTTTTCTCTTAAAAATTCTAGAGAAAAGGAAATAACAGTAAAAAAACATAAAAAAATGCTAGGAAAATACTTAGAACAAAAATAATAGAAACACAGATTTTTGTCCTGTTTTCCCGACCATTGAGAAATTTAAGTAACTTGTAAGAGTTACTTTTTTTTGAACTTTCAACCCCTTGCTCTTTATCCAAACGAAGTGCGAAATGGTGATATATCATGAAATTGTGAGGAAAATACTATATTTGTATAAGATTGTACAATTTATTTATATCCTTATGACTTAAAGAAAAATCTGTTCCTCGATCATGGATTTGACCTTTTCGTTGACCACTTCTAAAAACACCAATTTTAAAAGTAATTGTTATTGTTCCATTTTCAATTAGCGAAATAAATGTTTCAAAACTTTTGATTTTATAGAAATTTATTTTGTTGTAATAAAAATATTCTTCTTTATTTATTATTTTTGTATCTGCGATAATAAGTGCCAATGTTTTAATTTTTGAATTTAGTCGTTCTTTAATTAGTGTAAAAGACCAAGAAATGTATACATTTAAATTATTGTTTTTGCTATCATATG
>CACZQZ010000112.1 GCA_902783405.1 uncultured Erysipelotrichaceae bacterium | reverse complement strand
GTCAAATTAGGCATATTACGTAAATTTGGTAATTGTTCTATAGGTTCGTGTGTTGCTCCATCTTCTCCTACTAAAATTGAATCATGACTAAAAATATAAATTGCTGGTAGGTTCATAAGAGCTGATAAACGAATGGATGGAATCATATAATCTGAAAAAACTAAAAATGTTGATATAAAGGTTCTAATTCCTGTTAAAAGAAGCCCATTATTGATAGCACCCATAGCATGCTCACGAATGCCAAAGAAAATATTTTTTCCATCAAAATGACCTTTATAAATATCTTTTTTATCCTTTAAATATGTTTTGCAAGATGAAGATAAATCAGCACTTCCACTATAGATATCTATAGATGATGCAATATCATTAAGAATTTCATTAGAAAGTTCTCTTAAAGATAATCCTTTTTCATAATCTCTAAACTCAATATTTATTTCTTTTTCTTCTTGATAATGATTATAAAAATCTTCATATTTATGGTATTTTTCCAAACTTCTTTGATAAATTTTATCAGTAAAATATTTCTTTATTTCTTCATCATATGAAAAATACTCCTTGATATTCCATTTAATCTTTAAATTTTTGTAATCTTCTTCTTTTAAAATTCCACCATGAACTGTATTATTTCCTTCTAAAAAAGAATCTTTTCCTATCGTTGTTTTTACTTCTATAAAAACAGGTTTTTTAACATTTTTAGCATATTTTATGGCCATATCAATAGATTCTGGATGATCATCACAAGAAAAAGTTTCAAAACTATTTGCTTTAAATCTTTGCATAACATTTTCTGTAAAAGTATGACTGGTTTTTCCATCTAGTGTTGTATTATTAGAATCATAAAGAATAATAAGGTGATCTAGGCAATGTGTTCCTGCAAAAGACATAGCTTCATAGCTAATTCCTTCCATTAAATCTCCATCACCACATAAGACATAAACATAATAATCTATTTTATCTTCCCCATATTTTTGTGCTAGTATTTTTTGTCCCAAAGCCATTCCAACAGATGTAGCAATTCCTTGTCCTAAAGGACCTGTTGTCATTTCTATCCCTAAATTTATATTATATTCTGGATGACCAGGTGTTTTAGAGTTTAATTTTCTAAAGTTTTTTAAATCTTCTAATGTATAATTAAAACCAGATAAAAATAAGGTCGCATATAGCATAGCAGAACCATGACCAGAAGATAAAACGAATCGATCTCTATTTATCCAGTTTGGCTTATCTGTTAGAAAATGTAAGTGATTTTCGTAAATTGCCTCAACAATTGAACTTGCTCCAAGAACGATTCCGGGATGACCACTGCCAGCATTTTGTATCATATCGATTGCTAAACTTTTAATATTTTTTGTTATTTTTTCTTTCATATTCTATCCTCTATTCTTGTATCATTATATCAAATTATCTAGTTTTTGAAAAGAAAAAGAAGATTACTCTTCTCCTAAAACTTTTTTATAAACTTTTAATAGCTCTTTCCCTATAGTTTTCATATTTCTTTTTTCAGCAACTTTATATCCTTCTTCTTCCAAACTAGGTAATTTACCAGATAAGATTTGTTTCGTTTTTATTTCAAACTCATCTATATTTCTAGCTTTATAACAATTTTTCCCATCTTTAAGCCATGGGTCAAACACAGGAATATCTCTAACAAGTAATCTTTGACGACTTGCTAAAGCCTCTAATGCAGGAATTCCTTCTGTTTCTTCTAAGGTAGGAAAAATATATAAATCTGCTCCAGATAAAGCTCCTTTAATAATTGATGGTTCAACATAACCTGGTAGTTTTAAATTTGGTAAATTATTTTTCTTTATAGCTTTTTTTATTTTTTGAGGCGATAAAGTTAAAGGACTTGAACCAAACCAAATAAACTTATATTCTGGCATTCTTCTGGCTAATTCAATAAAATCCAAAATACCTTTTCTTTCAATATATAATCCGATACCAACAATTACTTTGTCACTATTTTTATATCCATATATTTCTCTAAAATTTTTACCTGCTGGAATATTTTTTTCAAAAAAATTAAGTTCTATTCCGTTCGATATAGCAACTATAGGTTTTTTAATGCCGTAACTTTCTAATATTTTCTTAGAATATGGGGTTGGAGTGATAATATAGTCTCCCATACTATAACATTTTATAATCCATTTTTTAAATAAAGGAGCTAATGTATTAGAAAAAATAAAAGAATTACGAAAATCTTCTTCAGTTGAATGTGCATGATAAACAATTTTTTTCCCATTTTTTTTTGCTTTCTTAGCTAAACGAAACGATTTTAATCCATAAAAATTAATATGCACAATATCATAATCGTCTTTAATATCTAAAGTATAATCAACATTATTTTCTTCTAAGGCCTTAATTTGATGCATTAAAGCTTTCCCAAGGCCTGATTTTCCAATATGTTTGATTCCTTCTGTATATAATAAAACTTTCATATATGACTCCTTAACTGTTTTTAATTTGAGTTATATAATTGCGTACACCAGAACTCCAAGATGAACTTTCAGCGTAAATAGGATTAATGGTTTCTGGAGTCGTTAAACCTTTAGCATAATAATTATAATATAAAATATCCATAAAGCCTTTAATTCCTTCATCTAAACTATTATACGAGCGATAACTCGTTCCAGCACAAGAAGGACTTCCCTTAAGACCACCAATGTTATAACATTTATTTACCATGGAACTACAATTCCATTTGCAACCAGTTTCTTCTAGTACAATTGCAACAGCAAGATATGGATCTAATCCAAGTGATGTTGAATAAGATGCAAATAAGGCCCCTTTTCCTTTTAATGTAGAATTTAAATTTTTATCTAATTTTAAGGTTAATTGTTCTAAGGTTAATCCATCAAAGACCGTTTGAATCTCTCCTTTTCCCTTTGTTTGGGTAATAATATTCTTTTTTTCTGCTATCACTGACGAAATAATTTTAGCATCTGTTTTTTTTGATTTTAATACAATAATATCGTTTTTCTTAAACAATGGTTTAAAAAATGTAAACAAAGCCATTAAGTAGATAAATAACATACTTGTTAATATAAAACTTGTTCGATAAACTTTCAAAGTTCTCACTCCCTTAAAGCTCCTATATTGTACTATACTTTCATATTTTGGTCAAATTGTGCCAAAGGCATCAAATGGAAATAATGAAAATATTGCTTTTCCATCAATATCTTGCTTATCAATAAATCCAATATATCTACTATCTTTAGAAACTGGTCTATTATCACCTAAAACAAAATATGTATTTGCTGGAACAGTATAACTACCAAGAGATGAAATATCAATATCAGATGTTTTAGTATCAATAAAACTTTCCTCTATTTTTTGATCATTCACATATAATGTATTATTTTTATAACTAATATGTTCTCCAGGTAATCCAATAATCCTTTTGATGATTTTTTCCTTTTTTCCTTCTTCTTCATAATCAATAACAACAATATCAAAGCGTTTATATCTTCTATCAACTTTTTCTAGTAGTAAAAGCTGTCCATCTGTTAAATTAGGATACATACTAAGTCCATTTACTCTTACAGGTGTAATAACATAAGAACGAATAACAACAACAAATACAATAATAGAAATATAAGACAAAAATTCTCTCATCCATTTCATTTTATACCTTCTCTCTATATTTATTATAATTCATTTTCATAAAAAAATAAAGCCTATGCTGCTTTATCTTTTGTAACTTTGTCTCTTCTTTCTTTAATTCTTGGTTGGCTCTTTAAATCTCTGATGTAATTTAATTTAGCACGTCTTACTTTTCCTTTACGAATTACTTCAATAGTATCGATAGTAGGTGAATTCATTGGAATTGTTCTTTCTACTCCAACACCACTAGAAATCTTACGTACAACAAAGTTTTTTGAAACTCCACTACCTTGAATAGACATAACAAGTCCTTCAAAATATTGTACTCTTTCTCTTTTTCCTTCAACAATTTTAAGACCTACTTTAATAGTATCCCCAACACGAAATTCTGGAAGATCTTTTCTAATTTGTTTTTCTGTAATCTTATCAATTACGTTCATTTCAGTCACTCTCCTTATATAAGCTATAATCATTATCTAATATAAGCGGATTACGCATGTATAATATTAACATAATTTTTATAAATTGACAAGTATTTTTTATACTTTTCTTGAAAGAACGTTAATTTTTATTAAATTATTCCTTTATAATAATATAATCTATCACTCAAATAGCATCTAAATTATGATTCTAATTCATTTCTTTCTTTAATGTCTTCAATCTTTTCAAAAATATCTTCTTTATAAAATTGAATAGTTGTAATAATAACAATTGCTAGTGGTAAGGATATAATAATACCTAAAGCTCCAAATAGAATACCACCAGCAAATACTGAAAATATCACAATAATTGGATGAACTTTATTTGTTTTTCCATAAACCAGTGGATTTATGACATAGCCATCAATACCAGACAAAATGGCAAAAGCTATAAGTGTCTTAAAAAACAAATTAGGACTAATAACAAAAGCAGTTATTGCCGCTACTGTGTTATTAATCATACCACCAAAATAAGGAATAAGGTTAGCCACCATAGCAAGTAATGCTAAAAGAAGTGCATTAGGATGACCAATAACAAAATAAACTATTCCATATTCGAAAAAACTAATGATGGCTATTCTTAGAAACCCAGATAGATAATTTCTCATTTCCGTATCTAGTAAAATAAGATACCGAGATGCTTTCTTACTTTTTCTTTTTACAAATTTAATGACACTTCCACGAATTTTATCCATATCAATAAGTAAGTAAATAGATAAACTAAATACAATGAAAAGTTTAGTAAATAAAGCTAAGGAAACATTAATAATCGATATTGCTCCATCTGACAAGTATTTTCCAGTACCTGCTATAATACCATCAAAAGCATCATTTAAACTTGCTTGAAGTGGTCCTAAATTCAAATCAAAATCAATAGATATTTCCTTAATAAAAACCATAATACTAGAAAAAAGATTAGATAATTCTTTTACCAAAACAGGTGCCACCAAAATCACCATAACAGTTAATATTCCAAATACAATAAAAAGTGTTAGAAAAATACTTACTACTTTTGGGCATTTTTTTCGATTAAGATATTGAACTAAAGGATAAAGTGCATATGCGAGTATAAACGCAATAAATAAAGGTTCTAATACTTGCCAAATCTTCGAAATGATTCCTAACCATAAATTGCCTGTTTGATACATCAAAAAAATAATCAACACAAGTAATGCAATATTAATTAATTTATAATCAAGCTTATTTTTTATCATTGTCACTCCTACTTTCTAAAAGAATTGTAACTGGTCCATCATT
>CACZQZ010000111.1 GCA_902783405.1 uncultured Erysipelotrichaceae bacterium | reverse complement strand
TATGATTGAAAAAGCTATTGATTTAAAATATATGGATTTTGATAAGACTAGAATTTTAAATATTCATCATACCAATGATCCTGGAATCATTATTCTAATATCAGACGAAAGAGAAAAACCTTTTTCAAATATCACAAGAATTATTAAAGGATATGATAAATTTGTAACCATTACCGATAAAGATACCGTTGTTTTTACGAATCCTGTTTATGATGGTATGGAAAAAAGTTCTACCAAAGTTCTTGATCAAGTTGCTCAAATTGGTTCAAATTTAATTATTTTGCCTACGAATAAATATTTAGGACATCATGCATCTAGAGAAGATTTAATGTTAATGCTTAATTTATTAAATCCAAAATATTATTTTCCTGTTATCGGAGATTATCGTCATCAAGTTGAAAATGCTAAAAATGCAAGCAATATTGGAATGAAGGAAGAAAATATCTTACTTAGACTCAATGGAGAAGTTGTATCTTTTACAAATGGAAACTTAGATGAAACAAGAGAAAAAGTAAAAGTTGATGACATTTTAGTCGATGGAAAAACAGTCGGTGATATTGGAGATTTAGTTTTAAAAGATAGAGAACTTTTAAGTGATAATGGTATTGTTATTGTAAGTGCAACTTTAGATAAAGAAACCAAAAAGATACTAGCAGGACCAGAAATATTAACAAGAGGTTTTATCTATGTTAAAGATAGCATAGATTTAATAAAAGAAGCAGAAAAAATATCACTTAACGTTATTAATGAAAATATCAAAGATCACTTTGTTGACTTTAATAAAATCAAACTTGGTATTAGAGAAAAACTAGGAAAATATTTATATAAAGAAACCGAATGTAAGCCTATGATATTAATTGTAATTCAAGAAGTATAAGAGAGAAATCTCTTTTTTCTGTTGACAGAATTATGCTGTATGGTATAATTAAATTGCATACAATTTAATTATAGAAAGAGGGATAAATATGAGTATATACGATTATGTTGTAAAGAAGAAAAACGATGAAGAAGTAAGTATGAGTAATTATAAAGGGAAAGTATTAATTATTGTAAATACTGCAACAGGATGTGGATTTACACCACAATATGAGGCATTAGAAAATTTATATCAAAAATATCACGAAAGAGGACTAGAAGTTTTAGATTTTCCATGTGATCAATTTGGTCATCAGGCACCAGGAAGTGATGATGAAATTCATGAGTTTTGTACAGCTAAATATCATACAACTTTTGATCGATTTAAGAAAATAGAAGTAAATGGAGAAAATGAAGAACCTTTATTTACGTACATTAAAGAAAATTCACCAAAAGAAATAATAAATGGTCTTAAAAATAAAATGGCTATGGCTGGTGTTAAAAAATTAAGTACAACTTGTAAAAAAGAAAACGATATTGTATGGAATTTTACAAAATTCCTAGTAGATAGAAATGGAAATATTGTATCTAGATATGCGCCAATAGAAAATCCAATGGACATGGAAAAAGAAATTATTTCATTAATAGAAGGAGAATAATATGTACGATATTATTATAGTAGGAGCAGGGCCAGCTGGTCTTACAGCTGCTTTATATGCACTTAGAGCAAATAAAAAAGTTCTTGTTTTAGAAGCAAAAACTTATGGTGGACAAATCGTAAATGCAAGTAAAGTTGAAAACTATCCTGGAGTAAAAAGTATATCAGGATTTGATTATGCTAAGGTTTTATATGAACAAGTGAAAGACTTAGGTGCTGATTTTAAGTTTGAAACAGTTGTAAGAATTGATGAAGAGAAAAACGTTATTACTAGTAAAAATACTTATCAAGCAAAAGCTATTATTTTAGCAACAGGAGCAGAAAATAGAAAATTAAGATTAGAGAATGAAGAAAACCTTATTGGAAAAGGTGTTTCTTATTGTGCAACTTGTGATGGCAATTTTTATAAAAATAAAGTAGTTGCTGTCGTAGGTGGTGGAAATACTGCTTTAGAAGATGCTGTTTATTTAAGTAATATAGCTAGTAAAGTTTATTTGATTCATAGAAGAGATTCTTTTAGAGGAGAAGAAACATACGTAGATGAATTAAGAAAACAAGAAAATGTTGAATATATTTTGAATGCTAATATTGTTAAAATAAATGGAGAAGACAAAATAGAAAGCATTGATGTAAAAAATATTGATGGCAATATCCAAACTATTGTAATCGACGGATTATTTATTGCAGTGGGACAAGAACCCAAAAATGAAATATTTAAAAATATTATTGAAATTGATAAAAATGGATATATTATATCTGAAGATGGTGTTCATACGAGTCAAAAAGGTATTTATGTCGCAGGAGATGCTAGAGTTAAAACATTAAGGCAACTTACAACAGCAGTCAGTGATGGCGCTATAGCTGCAACAACGGCTATTAAAGAAATGAGGTAAGATTATGAGTGTAGTAGAAATAAAAGAAAATGAATTTGAAGAAAAAATAAAAAATGGTAAAGTTTTGGTAGATTGTTATGCATCTTGGTGTGGTCCATGTAAAATGTTATCACCAATTATTGATGAATTATCAGAAGAGATAGATACTTGCGCTTTTTATAAAATTGATATGGATGATGCTGAAGAAGTATCCGAAAAGTATAATATTGTGTCTATACCAACAGTATTATTATTTGAAAATGGTGAACTAAAAAAACAAACAGTAGGTTTTAAATCAAAAGAAGAGTTAGAGGAAATTATTGATTAATATGGAAGAATTTGATCCATTAAAACTAGAATATCAACTATGTTTTCCTTTATACGTATGCTCTAAAGAAATTATAAAAAAATATAAACCGTATTTAGATGAAATCAATTTAACGTATACACAATATATTACGATGATGGTTTTATGGGAATATGAAAAGATTAATGTAAAAACTTTAGGAGAAAAATTATTTTTAGATTCTGGTACTTTAACACCACTACTAAAAAAATTAGAAAGTAAAGGATACATTAGAAAAGAAAGATTTTCAAAAGATGAAAGAAATGTTTTAGTTTCTATCACAGAAAAAGGTAAAGATTTAAAAGTAAAAGCAAAAAATATACCTTTAAAAGTAAGTAAATGTTTAAATGTTGAAGAAAAAGATTCATTAGAATTATATAAAATCCTTTATAAAATACTAAATCATATAAAATAAAAATTACAAAGTATTCCTTTTGTAATTTTTTGCTGTTTCAATAGTATCAAAGTCTATTTTTAGTTTTGATAAAAGCCTTTACAAAATGAACAAAAATCGTTATAATGAAATAGTAAGGTTGTGATGATATGAAAAGAGGATTTACGTTAATTGAAGTTTTAGCTATTATTGGTTTGATTGCACTTATAGGACTTTTGTCCCTTCCTTTAATTATTAATCAAGTAAATAATAAAAGGGAAGAATTAAGTGATTTGACTATAAAGATGTTAGGTAGTGCTGCAGAATTATATATGGATAAATTTGAAACAACATATCCAAGAACACCAAATGAGACTTATTGTATTACATTAAAATCACTTGTTGATGAAGGATTTTTATCTGAACCTATAAAAGATTTAAAAACGAATAAAGAGATTAAAGTGTTAACAAAAGTATCGTCTCCTGATGGTGGTGTTTCATATGAAGCAAAAACGAAAATAAAGGTAAAGGTTAAAAATTCTGTTGATTTAGAATATACTTTTATTGGCGAAAATGATGATGATTCAGATTGTAGATAAATACAAATATTATTTTTTTGCATTAAATATATGACAAAATAAAAAAATATGATATAATTATCATTGTGATGCCCGTATGGCGGAATTGGTAGACGCGATAGACTCAAAATCTATTTTTCTAGCGAAAGTTTCGGTTCAAGTCCGAATACGGGCACCAAATAGATATCAAACTCGGACTTTAATGGCCCGAGTTTTAATAAGAAAAAATTTATTTTTAAGTTAGGAGAGATGCTATGATTCAATTACCAGATAAAATTAATAGTTTATTTTGTAATGGTTCTTCATTTGATCTAAGATATGTTAGAAATATTGATTATACTATCAATAAAGGAGAAGATACAGAAACAAAGATTTATGCCTGTTTACCTAAATATCATAGACCAGCTAAAACTAATTTTATTGCTGAATATAATAGTCCATTTAAGAACGGATTTAAAGTTGTTAAAATGGCCAATGAAGAGTATGCATATATAAGAGAATCTGATCAAACGCTAATGCCTTTCAGGTATGACATTGCATTTAATTTCAATGAATATGGTTTTGCTATGGTTGGAAAAGAAGGAAATGTTTCATGGATTGATAAAAATTTTAATTATTTGAATTCTATGGGAGAAATGGTTAGAGAAAATCTTGAAGAGGAGTTTATTCGATTTGATGG
>CACZQZ010000110.1 GCA_902783405.1 uncultured Erysipelotrichaceae bacterium | reverse complement strand
TTAATCCCTGCAAAAGCGGCATCGAAAAAAGATCCTGTAGAAGCTTTAAGAAGTGAATAATCAGCAAATAAAGATTGCTGATTTTTTAATTATTAAATGTGATATAATAAGAATATAAAGAATATAAGGAGGAAAAATGGATTTAGTAGAATACTTAAAAAAAGAACTTGAAATAGATACCTCAAAAGCAAGAGAAATTGTTTATGTTTTAGAAAAATATAAAAAAGAAAAACCAAAAAGAAAATTAAAAATAAAAATTCCTACCTATTCATTAGGAGAAGAACTTTTTAATTCTATATCTCATGGAATAGGTGCAATTTTATCTGTTGTAGCCCTAATACTTATGGTTATTAAAGCCCATCATCCTCTAGCTGAAGTTACAGTATCGTTATTTGGTGCTACTATGATTATCTTATATACGATGTCTTGTATTTATCATGCTTTATCTTCTAAGTTAGAAGGTAAAAAAATTCTTAGAGTAATTGACCACTGTAATGTTTTTTTACTCGTATTTGGTACATATATCCCTATGTCTTTACTTGGAATAGGAGGAACTCTTGGTTGGGTATTATTTAGTATTGTTTGTTTAGTTACAATAACAGGTATTGTTTTTACATCTATTAATGTTGATAAATTTCAAGGAATTGAAGTTGTTTGTCATTTAGTAAGTGGTTGGTCTGCTTTAGTTGCAATACCTAATTTATTACATACGATGGGGAAACATGGATTATTTTTTCTTATTTTTGGGGGAATCATGTATACTGTAGGTTCTATTTTATATGGACTTGGTTCTAAGAAAAAGTATATGCACTGTGTATTTCATATTTTTTGCTTGCTTGGAACTTTCTTTCATTTTTGGTGTATATATTGTTATTTAATATAAAGTAAATATGATGTTTTATTCTTTTAATTCTTTGGTGAACATTCTGGGGAGTAAAAACTATTTTTTGTGTGCAAGAAAAGTTATGAAAAAGATAGAAAAAAATGTAAAATTATATCTACTTGGAATGATTCCAAGAGGAATAACATTTAATGTGTAACAGTATATATGTGGGAGAAAGCAGCTTAATAAATTGCTATAATTAAAAAATGATAAAAGTAAATTTTATCATTTTATTTTATAATTTCAATTAAATATGGTGCGATTTTATTATCAGTATTATGATATTCTTTATATTTATACTCATTCTTTTTTAATAACTTTTTGATTTCTATACTTTCTTTTAATCCTTCTTGGTGTCCTGGATAGATTGTTACTAAAATAACGCCTTTATGATTTAATAATTCAAAACTATTTTGTATAGCTTTGATGGTAGAATCTACTTTAGTTGTTATTTTTTTGTTACCATTTGGTAGATATCCCAAATTAAACAATACTAAGGATATTTTACCGTTGTAATCTTTTAAAACTGTATTTATATTTTCATGAGATACTTTAAACAGTTTATAATTATTTTTGTTTTCTAATAATTTTTTAGTATTTGCAATAGCTTCATCTTGAATATCGAAACCAAAAACTTTTCCTTTTGGTGTCAAATTGCATAAATATAAAGTATCAAAACCATTACCTATAGTAGCATCCACAACCAAATCATTTTGTTTGACATGATAATCTATCCTTCTTTTAACATAATTTAAAATAGATTTATTAAATCCTTGATAAGTATCTCTGCGTTTTAATTCTTTATCAACATCATTTAAAATTGAAAATTTTTTTAGGAGCCATTTTGGTTCTATTAAATCTTCTTCTAGTGGATCTGCTGTGATTCTATGAACCACAATATCTTCTCTTAAATTTTCTATTTGACAACATACAATATCAATATATTCTTTCTTCGTTAAAATATGAAACTTTTCTGATTCATATTTTTTTGCTAATAAAGTATTTTTTAAGATATAAAGCATATGAATTTTAATTCCCTGAATTGGTAATTTATTTAAATACTTTACTGTTTCTATCATCATTTCTTTTGTTTCATAAGGAAGTCCATTGATAATATGAACAACA
>CACZQZ010000109.1 GCA_902783405.1 uncultured Erysipelotrichaceae bacterium | reverse complement strand
GCTGAAAAGTTTCCAATTGAAATACCAATTACATAATCAAATATACTAAGTTCTGCGACTTGTTTTTTACCAAGTAATTTAGTTATAAAAAATAAAGCTATCAGTGAAAATAATGACCTCATGACAACATCATCTAGTTCAAATAAGTTTATTTTAAAAAGATCTTGCATAGTATCACCTTTTCATAGCATGTACATTTTTTCTTTAATTATGAAAAAAATTACCTTTTTTTAGGTAATTTATTTTTTATTTTTTGCTTTAAATCATCTTTATCTACTACTACGTTCGTTTTTAATACAAAGATGGTAACGATAATAAATAATATTCCATAAGTTATATATCCTAGTGTTCGATCTTTTAAAACATAAATTATAGAAGAAAAAGCAAATAAAGCATCTACAATATAAATAATAAGTACTGTTGTAGTTTGAGATAAATTACGATTTAATAACTGATGATGAATATGAAATCTATCTGCTTTAGTAATACTTTCTCCTTTTAAAGTTCTACGAACAATAGCAAATAAAGTATCTAATATTGGAATAGCAAGTATTAATATTGGAATGATTACAGAAGTAAGTGTTACGTTTTTAAATCCAAGTAATGCAATTACGGAAATCATAAATCCTAAAAACATAGAACCAGAATCTCCTGCAAATATCATTGCTGGATGAAAGTTGTGTGCTAAAAAGCCTAGTGTTGCTCCAAGCATAACAAAAGCTAAAATAAATTCTAAACCAAAATGATATTGAAGCGTTGAAATAATACCAACCGTTAAAAAATATATTGAACTAATACCACCACTTAATCCATCTAATCCATCTATTAAATTAATGCAGTTAATACAAGCAACAATAAATAAGATTGTTATAGGATAAGCAAAAATACCAAAATTAATATATAATCCAAAAGCACTAACATCTTGCATAATAATATTACCATAAAAAGCTATGATGGAAGCTGAAGCAAGTTGTCCAATAAATTTTGTTTTAGGACCTAATTCTACGATATCATCTACTACACCTACAAGCAAAATAATAAAACTTCCAATTAAAATCGCATTCATAGTAGCACTAGGTGAACCAAAAATCATATATCCTAGTAGAAATCCTAAGAATATAGCAACTCCACCCATCTTAGGCATAACTTTATCATGAATATGTCTTCCTCTAGGAATATCAATTGCTCCTATCTTTATTGCTATCTTTCTAATATAAGGCATAATAACTGCTACAAACAGAAAAGTAATAAATACCATAAAAAATATTTTTTGTAAGATTTGTCCCATAAAACCACCTAAGGTTATTGTATCATTATTTTTTTTTATTGTCTATTTTTGGTATATAAAAAAAATTTCTATATTTCAAGAAATTTTACTTATCTATTAAATGAATATTATCAAGTAATACACCTGTTCCTTCTACTACACAAGTAAGTGGACTTTCAGCTATAAAAACAGGTACTTTAAGTTCATGAGAAAGAAGTTCAGAAAAACCTTCTACCAAAGCTCCTCCACCAGTTACCACAATTCCTTTATCAATAATATCTGATGCTAATTCTGGAGGTGTTTTTTCTAAAACTAGTTTCGCAGTATTAATAATTTCATACACACTTTCTCTTAAAGCTTCTTCGATTTCGTTTGATTGCATAATAACGGTATGAGGAAGACCAGTAACTAAGTCTCTTCCTCTAACTTCCATCGTATCATGTCTTACATCTGGAAATACACTACCGATGGTAAATTTAATCTCTTCTGCAGTTCTATCTCCAATTAATAATTTATATTTATCTTTTATATACTTTATAATATCTGCATCAAATGAATTTCCAGCTACTTTAATAGATGAACTCGTAACAATTCCACCTAAAGATAAAACAGCAATATCTGTAGTTCCTCCACCTACATCTATAATCATGTTACCACTTGGTTTAGAAATATCAATTCCTGCTCCAATAGCAGCTACTTTCGGTTCCACATCTAAAAATACTTTTTTAGCTCCTGTTCTTTCTGCTGCTTCTTTAATAGCATTTCTTTCTACACTTGTTATATCTGATGGACAGCAAATTAAAATTCTAGGTCTAGATAAAAAACTTTTACCATTAACTTTTTTTATAAAATGATTAAGCATCATTTCTGTTGCTTCAAAGTCTGCAATTACACCATCTTTCATAGGTCTTATAGCCTTAACATCTCCTGGTGTTCTTCCAAGCATATCTCTAGCTGTAGATCCATATGCCAGAGGCTTTTTTGTTTCAGCATCTATTGCTATAACAGAAGGTTCATTTAAAACAATTCCTTGCCCTTTAATATATATTAAAACATTTGCTGTTCCTAAGTCTATTCCAATATCTTTTGCAAAAAACACATAATCACCTTTTTTCTATGCTTTATTATATCATAATATCTATATTCCTTAAAGGGATTTTTTTAATTTTAGGTACTTTTTTCTTGTAGCCTCGCCACCCTTAATATGCCTAATTTTTATGTGTTCATTCATGATTTTTTGAATTTCTTCATATTTTTTTATATTAACACTAATTAATCTTTCATGTAAGTCTTTATGTATCGTGCTTTTACT
>CACZQZ010000108.1 GCA_902783405.1 uncultured Erysipelotrichaceae bacterium | reverse complement strand
TGTATATGATATCAGAGATATTTTAAATAAAGCAAAAGATGAACATCCTTCCAAAGATAAATATCATAGTTTAAAAAATCAAGATTATGATTTTTTAAAAAATATTGATATCAAAGAAGAAGAAGAAAATGTAGATAAAGAATTAGATGAACTAGTAAATACACTTACAAATGCTGATTTACTTACTAATATTAAAGATGAAGAATTATCCTTGGATTTACTTTCAGAACTTAAGCCATCTGAAGAAACAAAAGCAAGTGACAACTTAAAGAAATTGATTCAAGAAGAATCAAAAAATTATCATAATACAGAAAAAAAAGATTTAGATCAAACTTTCTTTACATCAGAACAGAATTTTTCTAAAGAAGATTTTGCAGATGACGATGATGATGAATTTTATCAAAAAAAATCTCATAAATGGATTTTTGTATTCATTTTCATAGCTATAATTTTAATACTTACATTAGTTTACTTTTTGGTGATAAAAAAATGACAGATACTAATATAAAAAAAACAATAAATAAAATTAATATTCAAAAAAATATAGATTTTTATAAAAATATTAATAAGAATAAAGATACGAAATCTCTACCCCTAGAAAAGCAGACTAAGGAGGAAAAAAAAGAAAAAATAAGTCCAGAGGCATTATACCAATTTTCTTCGGTCTTAAAACATAATCAATTAAAATAAAAGAGGTGTTATAATGAATCTTGACAATTTAAATGAAATGCAACAAAAAGCTGTAACATGTACGGAAGGGCCTCTTTTAGTACTAGCTGGAGCAGGTAGTGGAAAGACTAGAGTACTGACATCCAGAGTTGCCTATTTAATTAAAGAAAAACATATTGATCCTGCTCATATTTTAGCGATAACTTTTACAAATAAAGCTGCTAAAGAAATGAAATCTAGAATTTTTGGTATGCTTGGTGGTATTGCTTATCAAATACAAATATCTACTTTTCATTCCTTTGGATTACTTATTTTAAAAGAAAACTTTGATAAACTAGGATATGAAAAGCACTTTACAATTATCGATAGCGATGATAGTCTAACCATTATTAAGAAAATTTTAAAAGAACAAAATTTAGATAGTAAAGATTATAATCCAAAAGCTATTCGCTCTAGAATTAGTGGAGCTAAAAATAATTTGCTTTCGCCTTCAGAGTATGAAAAATATGTAAATACTGACTTTGAAACAGTTGTAACAATGATTTATCAAAAATATCAAAAAAAATTAGAAGTAAGTAATTCTGTTGATTTTGATGATTTATTGATGCTTCCAATAAAAATATTTAGAATGTATCCAGAAGTACTAAAATATTATCAAGAAAAATATCAATATATTTTAATTGATGAATATCAGGATACAAATGAAGCACAATATATATTAACAAAGATGATTTCAGCTAAATATAAAAATATCTGTGTTGTAGGAGATAATGATCAAGCGATTTATTCTTTTAGAGGTTCTAATTATCAAAATATTTTAAACTTTGAAAAAGATTATGATCATCCGAAAGTTATTTTGTTAGAGGAAAATTATCGTTCTACAGGAACTATTTTAAAAGCTGCAAACGAAATTATTAAACATAATAAACAAAGAAAAGATAAAAATCTTTGGACAAACAATGATGAAGGAGATAAAATTACTTATCATAGATGTTTTGATGAAAAAGAAGAAGCAGCATATGTTGTAGAAGAAATAGACAAATTAATCAAAAAAAACGTTCCTGAAAGAGAAATTGCTGTTCTTTACCGTACGAATGCTCAATCAAGAGTATTAGAAGAAGAAATGTTAAAATTTAATATCCCATATAAAATAGTTGGAAGTTTTTACTTCTATAATCGAAGAGAAATTAAAGATTTGATATCTTATTTAAAACTTTTATATAATCCTTATGATGATTTAAGTTTACTTAGAATTATTAATGTTCCAAAAAGAGGTATTGGATTAAAAACCATTTCTAATTTAACAGAGAAAGCAGCCTTAGAAGGGAAAAGTTTATACGAAACTATTGATAGTGGAAAAGAACTTACATTTAAAAAAATTATTGAAGATATAAAATCTAAAATAGATGAATTATCATTAACAGAACTTATTGAATATATTTTAGATAAAAGTGGGATAAGAGATGAATTAAAATCTGAAAAAACAATTGAATCGGAAGTAAGACTTGAAAATTTAGAAGAATTTAAATCTATTACGAGAAATTTTGAATATCAACAAGGAATTGTATCTTTAGAAGAATTTTTAGAACAAATAAGTTTAGTATCAGATGTAGAAGAACATCGTGATAAAACAGATGTAGTAACACTTATGACAATTCATTCTGCTAAAGGACTTGAATTTGATTATGTCTTTTTACCAGGAGTAGAAGAAGGTATTTTTCCACATAATAATTCTATGTTTGATGCTTTAGATTTAGAAGAAGAAAGAAGACTTTGTTATGTTGCTATTACAAGAGCTAGGCGTAAAGTTTGGATCAGTAACGCGAGACGAAGAATGCTTTTTGGAAATGATAGCGTTAATCCTCCAAGTAGGTTTATTGATGAAATTCCGAGTAGTTATTTAGATTCAGATGTGAGAGACGAAAAAATTACAGTACCTACATCTATGAATAAAATGATTAATGAAAAAGAAGAGTATACCATTGGACAAAAAATAGAATTTGATTTATATGGTATTGGCATGATTGTAGGTATAGATGATAGAATACTAACTGTAGCCTTTCCTTATCCAGTTGGAATAAAAAAATTAATGAAAGGCCATAAAAAAATTAGAAAAGTGTAGGTGTAAGCATGAATGTATTAGATATTATGGATGATTTAAATCATAAACTAGAACCCTTTAAAAAATGGATTTTAGAAAATCAAGGGAATCCTATTATTTGGATTGGTTTATTTATATTTGGTCTTTTTCTATTTAATTTTACTTATAATGCATTACAAAAGGAGAAATGATTATGTATTCATTAAAATTTACAGGAGCTTTTAGAAGAATAATTGCATTTTTAATTGACTTACTTATTATATTTATTCTAACCTATTTACTTTCTTCATTTTTAAAACTTTTCTTTTTAATTTTTGGTGGAGTAAAAGGAACGGATCTTTTTGAGGAAAATGTAATTTTAATACGTAGTATAATTTATTTTTTAATTTCATTTTTCTATTTTTCATTTTTTATAAGTACTAGTTTAAGTTCTACATTAGGACAGTTTTTCTTAAAAATGAAAGTGGTTGATCATGAAGAAAATCATATAACACTACCTGTTTCTATCGGAAGATATTTCGCAATGTATTTATCCTTTTTAAGTTTAGGATTAGGTCTTTTTATGGCACTTTATAATCCAAATAGACAAACCCTTCATGATAAGTTATGTAAAACTTTTGTTATTGATAGATAGTGATATCTATCTTTTTTTGACATAAAAAAAATAACCATGTATAATGAAACCGGTGATTTTATGTGGAAAATAGGAAATATTGAAATAAAAAATAATATTGTTTTAGCTCCTATGGCTGGAATATCAAATCCAGCATATATGAAAATATGTGAAGAGATGGGAGTAGGGTATGCTGTAACAGAATTAATTAGTTCTGAAGCAATTGTTAGAAATAATAAAAAAACACTTGATATGTTAAATGGTATTGATAAGTTAAATATTCCAGTAGCCGTTCAATTATTTGGTTCTAATCCTGATGTACTTGCGAGAGCTGCTCAAATATTAACGGAAAAATACAATGTAAAAATTATCGATCTTAATATGGGCTGCCCTGTACCAAAGGTTGCCTTAAGAGCAGAATCCGGTAGTGCTTTACTTAAAAATCCAGATAAAATCTATGAAATAGTTAAAACAGTAAAAGAGAAAGTAAATGTACCTGTGACAGCAAAAATTAGAATTGGATGGGATAAAACAAGTATTAATGCAGTAGAAGTTGCTAAAAAAATAGAGGAAGCTGGAGCAGATGCTATAGCGGTTCATGCAAGAACTAGAAGTGAAGGGTATTCTGGTAAAGCAGATTGGTCTATGATTAAGAAAGTAAAAGAAAGTGTAAAAATTCCAGTAATCGGTAATGGAGATGTTAAAAATTGTTTCGATGCTAAACGTATGATAGATGAAACAGGATGTGATGCTGTGATGATAGGAAGAGGAACGCTTGGAAATCCTTGGCTTATCAAAGAATGTGCGGACTATCTGCAAACAGAAAAACTTTCTAAAGAAATATCCAATCTTGATAAGATTGATATGATTTTGAAACATTTTAAATATTTATTAGAAGAAAAGCCAGAAAAATTAGCTCTTTTAGAAATGAGAACTAATGCTGCTTATTACTTAAAAAATATGCCTAATGGTAAAGAGATAAAAGGGCAAGTATTTAAAACAACCTCAAAAGAAGAATTTATTAATTTATTTGAAGAGTATAAGAAAACAGTAGAAAAATAAAATGATATTTGTTATAATGAATACAGAATAGGAAGTGGGCTTGTGAAAGATAAAGAAAGTTTAATGTCGGTACTTGTTATTTTACTTGTTTTATGTATGCTTTCTCTTTCATTTTGTGTATATTTAATTTATGATAAAAATCAAGAATTAGAAAAATATGAAGATATAAGAGAAGAAGAAAAAGAATATGAACAAAAATTGAATACATTGATAAAGAAGAATGAAAAAACAAAATTAAGTGAACAAGAAATACAAGATTTATATGAACAATTTATCGTATTAGAAGAACCTTATAGTAGTAATTTTGGATATTTTTATAAAATTGATAAGAAATTACAATCAAAAGATTTTACTGATGAAGTAAAAATTATTCTTTCTATCAATAAATTGTTAAAAGAAAAATATCATACTAATTTATCTACGGTAGCTTCTAATAGTGAAAAGTATTCTAATAAAATATCTTTTTCTAAAGAAGAAATAACAAAAACAGTAAAAGAATTATTTGGAGAAAACGTTTCTTATAAAGATGTTTTAAAAATTATGGTAGTATGTGCTTCTTTTGAATTTAAAAATAATGCGTATATTTTAAATACTGGAAGTGGCTGTGGTGGACCAATTCCTGAAATAGATAGAAAAATAACCCAAACGAATGAAGAAAATGATAAATTAATAGTAAAAGAAAAATATATGTTTAAAAATCTTTATGACTATAATAATAAAGAGAAAAAAATAGAAAATAGAATATATAAAAATATTTTAAAAGATGGAAGTTTTAGTAATAATGATTTTATTGATTCTTATTTTTATGATAAAAATTATGTTCTGGCAAAAGATATTAGTATTGATCATTATTTAAATAAACTAAATACACTTCAGTATAATTTTGTAAAAAATAAAGTAGGAAAATATTATTTGGAAAGTGTTGAACTAAAAAAATAACTCTTGTAAAATCTGA
>CACZQZ010000107.1 GCA_902783405.1 uncultured Erysipelotrichaceae bacterium | reverse complement strand
GATGCTTTAAGACATTATTTAACAACCGATGTAGCTGCAGGTACTGATTTAAGATTTGATGAAGAAAAAATCAAATCAACTTGGAATTATATTAATAAAATCTGGAATGCATCTCGTTTTGTACTTATGAATATCGAAGATTTAAAAGAAATTAAATTAGAAAACTTAAAACCTGAAGATAAATGGATTTTAACCAAATATAATAAAACATTAAAATCAGTTATAAAACATATGGACAAATATGATTTTAATATTGTAGGATCTGAACTGTATAATTTTGTATATGATGATTTTTGTTCAAATTATATCGAAATGGCTAAATATTCTATCGATACAGAATCTACAAAATCTACTTTATGTTATGTACTTACTGGCATTTTAAAAATGCTTCATCCATTTATGCCTTTTGTAACTGAAGAAATTTATTCTATGTCACCAATAAAAGATGAAGATTCTATTATGATATCAAAATATCCAGTATATGATAAGAAATTTATATTTGAAACAGAAGAAAAAGCTGTAGATGATTCTATTGATTTTATTAAAGCTTTTAGAAATATTAAAGCAGAAAATAATATGACAAAAGATTTAAAAGTTATGTTTGATACAGAAGATGATAATGATTTGATTGTTAAAATGCTTAAAATAGAAGATAATATGGTAAAGAAACCTTTAGGTATGAAGGCATATAAAGTATTTTCAAACAGAGTAAAAGCAACTATTTTCTTTGAAAAAGTAGAAACTAAGGCAGATAAAGTATTAAAACAAGGACAAATTGAAATGCTAAAAGCGTCTATTTCAAGAAGAGAAAAGTTATTATCAAATGAGAATTATGTAAATAAAGCACCTAAGAATATTGTTGATATGGATAGACAAAAATTAGAAGAAGAAAAGAAAAAATTAGAGGAATTAATAAAGAACAGTTAATTTAAACTGTTCTTTTCTTTTATATTTGTTTCAATATAATGATGTATTGAATTTGCAAGTACATCGGTATATTTTTCTTTGTTATTTACAATAAAGTTAATGCAATCATTGGTGTTCATATAACTAAGTTCAAGTAGGTAACTTTCAGATGCAATGTTGTTTTGATAATATTCATTCTTGCCTTTATTAGCTTCTCTTCCATCTATCATAGCTTTTGTCATAAATCCGCCTGTTTCTCTTATCATATAAAGATAAGGAGTGTTTTCTTTGATTTCATATGGTGTATATCCTTTTTTAGTAGCATCTTCATTCATTTTATTAATATCATATGAGTTAAATGTTCTTATATAAATACCATCTTTAACTTTATAGTATGTATTTTTAGCGTATCCAATACCAACATTATTTACAACATCATTTGCAAGTGATGAAATAAAATCTAAATTTATATTTGGAGCAGCATAAAATTCGATACCATTCCATTTAACTTTATTTTCATTAAAATGAATTGAAAATAAATATTTGGCTTTTGTTTCATAAGAAGTAGACGTTCTACTATTTTTACCATAAGAATTTAAAGTAATATCTTTATCTCTAGTTACTTTAACTTTATATCCATAGTTTTCTAATTTTTGTTTTAACGATAAAGTATAATCTAATGTAAATGTAGATTCTTTATTTTTATTATAGATAGCACCAGAATCTTTTCCACCATGCCCTGCATCTAAAACGATATCATAAACGTTTTTTGGTATTTTTTTATTTTTAATATTTAAATACATATATTCATCTGATTTAATTTCTACTTTATTTGTTTTGTTATTGTTTGAAAGAGTATAGTAGATATTATCAATCATATTACTTTGATCGATACATCCATAGTATTTAGTATTTTCGTCTTGAATTATTTTTAATAAAATATAATATTTTCCTTCTTTGATTGTTTCTAAATTGATTCCTTCATTGAGTAAATTAGAAGTTGAAAATGTAGAGTCTAAAATATGAACATCATATTCTAATTCTTTTTTTTCAGATTTTAAAACTAATTTTGTATTTTTTTCATTTAATTCTTCTGGTATTTTTCCTTCAATATTTAAATGATTTCCATAAATGTAATATTTCGTTATATCGATATTATCTACAATGATATCTCTCATTTTTTCTTCAAATGATATTTCTTTTTCTACAGATACTTCTTTTTTGTTTTTTATAGTAGTGTAGATGACAACAATACTAATAACAATGATTATAGAAAGTATTTTTTTCATAGATACACCTCATAGATTAAAAATGAAAAACTTTTTTATATTCTTGAATTACCATATAAGTCTTTAAATAGTCATCTAAATCTTTTTTAGTGATGTAATGTTTATGTTCTTCAATTCTTTTATTAAAAACATAATCTAGAAATTTTTGAATGGTATCGTTTTCTTTAGGTTTATGAACCATATCACAATAATCGCTAGGTGGTAAAAAGCAGAAATCCAATCCATACCATTCTAAAATGAATTCAATATGTCTAAGATAATTTAAATTATGTCTAATTGGATAATCAACTTTTTCTGAGTGAATGTAATACTGAAATGTTTGACTCGGATTATTTATAAATGTATATGGAGTATTATCCATTTCACTTAATAATTTTGAAAGAACTTCTCCTATATCATTAAAGTTATACATAGAATTCTTTTCAATTTCAAACTTTAAATTTTTTGCTCTTGTTTGATTTCTTTTTAATTCACTAACAATATTCATCAAAACAAAACCTCCCTCTTATTTATCATATCATAAATTTAGTTTTTTTTTCAAAATAATATGAAAAAATTAATTAAAACTTGATATATTTTGATATAAGAATAGAAAAAGTAGCAATCAATTTTGCTACTTCTATAAATTGTTTATGTTTTGTGAAAAATAAAATATAAAAACCTAGATAAAATCTAGGATATTTTCAATATGGTGGAGCTGAGGAGAATTGAACTCCTGTCCGAATATACTCTATATAAAACCTCTACAAGTTTAGTTATTGTTTCCTAGTCCTATAAGATAAAGACAATAACAAACCAGTCTTATAGCAAGCCTATAGAAATTCATCATAACTTATAGACATCATTATGATATATCTCATTGATATGAACCCTCTAAAACTCTAATGAGAAAAGAGTAGAAGAGAGCTGCGAGCCATTCTTAGGCAAAAGCAACTTGATTTCTAGTTGAGAATAAAGATGCTATCGCATTTTTTACTTTTTCAGCATTTATTGTTTTTTGTACGTAAGGTGTACCTCCCACTTGCCATCTTATACGAAATATACCCGTCGAAACCAAAGCAGCCCCGGATATAAGCATTCTAGCATAAAATGAAAAAAAATTCAATATTTTTCATAAAATATGATATAATAAGTGCCTGTGACACAAAAAATATAAAAATATGATATAATAAAACATAGTAGGTGAAGAAAATGAAAATAAATAGTGTAGAATTAACGATTAGTGCTGTTAGAAGAAGCCAATATCCAACAGATAATAAACCAGAATACTTACTAGTAGGAAGAAGTAATGTAGGAAAAAGTAGTTTCATTAATACCATTATTAACCGTAAAAGTTTTGCTAGAATTAGTGCTACTCCAGGAAAAACACAAACAATCAATTTTTATCTAGTTAATGATGAGTTTTATTTAGTAGATGCACCAGGATATGGATATGCGAAATTATCTCATGCTAAACAAATGAAATTTGGTCTTATGATGGAAGATTATCTAAAAGAAAGACCTAATTTAAAACAAGTATTTATGTTAGTTGATTTTAGACATAAGCCTTCTAAAGATGATATCATGATGTATAATTTCTTAAAACACTATAAAATACCCGTTACTGTAATTGCGACTAAATCAGATAAAGTTGGTATTACAAATCATCAAAAACAAAGAAACTTAATATTTAAAGAATTAGATGTTGTTGTAGGTGATGATTTTATTGTATTTTCAAATGTAACCAAAGCAGGAAAAACAGAAGTTCATAATAAAATACAAAGAACCATGTAATTTATTTTTCATATGATACTTTAGGTGAGTATCATGAAAGTTTACTTCGTAGATGATATTTTTGTTATTCATTATTATGAGAAAAAAATAGAAGAAATAAAAAAAGAAACAATAGAGCATATTATAAAACCAATTCTTTTAAAAATTAAAAAAATTTATAATATAAAGTTTGAAGGATATTATATCGTTAATGTATATTTAGATTCTTATTATGGAATTGTCTTTGAAATAATAAAAGAAGATTTAGATTACTTTTTTAATGATACTGTAGAAATGCAAATTAATATTATGGAAGATCATGGCTTTTTATATCAAATAGAAGAAATTCCTTCCTTTAAAGGAAATATATATGAAAAAGATGGTAAATTATATTTTGAATTAAAAGAAAAATTAAATTTTATAGAGTATGGTAAATTACTTGAAATATCAACGATTGTATATGATGAAGAAGTAATAGAAATAAAAAAGAATAAAATATTGAGGTGATAATATGAAAAAAGTTGTAGCACTTGTTGGAAGACCAAATGTAGGAAAATCAACACTATTTAATAGAATTGTTCGTAAAAATATTTCCATTATAGAAGATACTCCGGGTGTTACTAGAGATCGAATTTATGCTAAAGCAGAATTTAATGGATTTAGTTTCCATTTGATCGATACTGGTGGAATCGATATTGGCACTGATGATTTCAATAAAGAAATAAAAATTCAAGCAGAACTTGCGATTGATGAAGCAGATGTTATTTTATTTGTGGTAGATGGAAAAGAAGGACTTACCAAAAATGATTTTGTAGTTAAAGATATGTTACTTAAAACAGATAAAAAAGTCATTGTGGTTATCAATAAAATTGATAGTAAACTTGCTAAAGAAAACATGTATGATTTTTATGAATTAGGGTTTGATCATTATCAAATGGTTAGTGGAGAGCAAAATAGTGGTATTTATGATTTGCTGATGGAAGTTACAAAAGATTTTAAGGTAGAAGAAGACAAAGAAGATGATGTTCTTAAATTTTCAATTATTGGTAGGCCAAATGTTGGGAAAAGTAGTTTAACGAATGCTATTTTAAATGAAGATAGAGTAATCGTTTCCGATATTGCTGGTACAACGAGGGATTCTATTGATACGCCTTTTACTTATCATGGGAAA
Source organism: uncultured Erysipelotrichaceae bacterium (assembly GCA_902783405.1). GTDB lineage: Bacteria > Bacillota_I > Bacilli_A > RF39 > UBA660 > RUG12867. Next base: position 1,037 of record CACZQZ010000107.1, on the reverse strand, counting down.
AATATGATGGTTATCGATACAGCAGGTCTTAGAAAAAAAGGAAAAATTTATGAAAGCGTAGAAAAATACAGTTTGATTCGAACGATTAGAGCTATTGATCGAAGTGATGTCTGCTTACTTGTTATTAATGCTGAAGAAGGAATTATTGAACACGATAAACATATTGCAGGATACGCCAAAGATGCAGGGAAACCAACGATTATAGTTGTAAATAAATGGGATAAGGTTGAAAATAAGGAAGAAGAAATGAAAAAATTTAAAAATGACATTAGGGCGCAGTTTCCATTTTTATCTTATGCACCAATTGTATTTTTATCAGCTCTTACAAAAAAAAGACTTCATACTCTTATTCCAGAAATTGAAAAAGCATATGAAAACAGCAAAAAAGAAATTAAAACAAGTGTGTTTAATAGCGTGATAAATGAAGCATATATGATGAATTTACCTCCGACATATAAAGGGAAAAGACTTAAAATTTATTTTGCAAGTCAAGTTGGTACTTGTCCACCAACTTTTGATGTGCAGGTAAATAGTAAAGGTTTGATTCATTTTTCATATGAAAGATATTTAGAAAATAAAATAAGAGAATCTTTTGATTTTGAAGGAACTCCAATTGTATTACAATTTAAAAATAAAGGGGAAGAAAAGATGTAATCTTCTCTTTTTTTTGGTATAATGAAAACAGGTGATGATATGAAAATAGCTTTAATTAGTGATATACATTCTAATTTACTAGCTCTTAAGAAAGCACTTAAAGATGCTAAAGAAAATCATGTGGATGCATTCTTTTTTTTAGGTGATTATATAACAGATGGAACTAATCCTAATGAAGTTCTAGATTTAGTTAAAAAATATGGTCATGAAGTTATTCTTGGGAATAGAGAAAAAAATATTATTGAATATGATGGATTTAGGAAAGACTTTAATAATGTTAAACCTATCGATTATACATATCATGAAATAAATAAAGAAAATTTTGAATATTTAAAAAAGTTACCAGATAAAAAAATAATAACTATTGGTGAATATAAAATCTT
>CACZQZ010000106.1 GCA_902783405.1 uncultured Erysipelotrichaceae bacterium | reverse complement strand
TGATAATTTATCAAATATAAGTACTGGAGGAACAGGAAATACTAATACAACTGTAAGTTCAGTAGTATACCATAGATATGGTCCATACAAATTTGATAATACAAAACCAACATGTAGTTTATCAATTACTGGAGATTTAGGACAAAGTTCACCTGCAGTTTATTTTGATACTGCAACAATTACTTTAAATAAATCAGATAAAGTTGGTACAGCTAATGGTGTATTAAGTAATTATGGATTAATTGCTAGCTCAACAGTTACATATAATAGTAAAACAACACTTACTATAAATGCAACTGCTGAAAATGCAACGTATTATGGATATGTAAAAGATGAAGCTGGAAATACAAATTCATGCAGTACAACATTCGCTGTTGAACCATCATCTCCAGTGATGGAATCAGGTCCTAATTTCCAAACTACAATGGCATCATATAGAGACAATATTACGTCTGTAGAATTTATGAATTCAAAAACACAACCATCAGGTACTTTAATAGCAACATATGATGTATCTGAAAGACAGAGAAATACTGTTATGGCATATGTAATACAAAATGGAACAGGAAAATATAAATTATACATTGGCGGAAAAGATGGCGTTATAGCTAACACGAATGAATCAACAATGTTTAAAGACTTTATAAGTTTAACAGAAGTTAGAAATTTAAATTATTTTGATTCTAGTAGTACAACAAATATGTCTTATATGTTCTATCACACTCCAAAAATAGCAACAATTAATTTAGATGACTTAGATATGAGTGCTGCAGTCAATATGACAAATATGTTTAATTCATATCATGTGGCATATACTTATCCAGCGTATACAGATTGTACGACAGTAGAGTGTTCGATAGATGAGTTATATCGTCGTATAAATAAGACTCCTTCTACATTAGATACAATAATGGTTTCAGGGCCAGATTTTCAAACAACAATATCACCATATAAAGCCAATATTACGTCTGTAGAATTTATGAATTCAAAAACACAACCATCTGGTACTCTAATTGCATCTTATGATGTTTCTGATTCTCAATCTGGATCTGTTATGGCATATATTATGCAAAATGGAACAGGTAAGTATAAATTATATATAGGTGCTGATGATGGCGTTGTAGGTAATTTTGATGAATCAACTATGTTTAAAGATTTTACAGGTTTGATAGAAGTCAAAAATTTAAATTATTTTGATACTTCTTATGTTAAGGATATGTCTTATATGTTCTACAATACACCATCACTACAAACGTTAAATGTAGATGAACTTAAAATAAGTCACGTAGAAAAAACAACAAATATATTTAGTTCATATCAATTATCTTACAGTAATTCAGCCCATACAACATGTACAACTGCAGAATGTTCAATAGATGAATTATCTGAAATATTTAACGCAAATTAAAGGAATATTACTTGTTTACTATAGATTATAGTAATATTCCCAAAATTTTGATATTACATAATTTATTTCAAGAAGAAGTAACGGAATCAACCGATAAAGGACAAGTTTGAAAAGCAAATGTGATAAATAGATAGACTAGATATCACGTTTGCTATTTGCAAACGGGGGGGGGTAAACCTCCTCTTTTTGTTTGTAAAGAAATAAGTGTGGAAAAGAAAGGAAAGATAAAATGAAAAAGATAGGAAAGAATGCAAAACTATATCTACTAGGAATGTTAATAGGTGGAATAGGATTTGGACTCACAACAGTAGTAGCAGATACTATAATTAATAGTACAAGTGTAGCCTATAAAACAACAACAGTCAAAGCAGCCCTTGATAATTTATATGATGTAGCAGATTTTAAAGAAATGTTATATCCAGTAGGAAGTATCTATATAAGTGTAGATAGTACTAATCCTAGTGAATTATTTGGTGGAACATGGGAAACTTTTGGAGAAGGAAGAACTTTACTTGGAACGGGAAGTGTTACTGCGAATACTACAACGTCTTTTGGTACAGTTACAGCAGGAAGTTTTAATCATCAGAGTGCTGAAGTAAAGGGTGGAGAATACAATCATACTTTAACAATTGCTGAGATGCCTAGTCACACTCATCAGATTATCGCTGGAGTTGCTGGTCATAAAATAAGTACGAGTTATAGTACTAACCCAAATAATACCTCTGCGACCTTTCGTTTCATTCCAGATGCCGATAATACTACGTCGGCTTATGGTGGAAATTGGTACGCTGACAACACAGGTGGTGGAAGCCAACATAATAACGTACAGCCTTATATTACCGTTTATATGTGGAAAAGAACAGCATAAATTAGAAATTAATTCTAATTTTTTTCTTGATAATTTTTTTAAAAATAATTGTCAAATAGGGGTAAATGTGATATAATTAAAATGTAAGAAAAGTAGGAAAAGAAATTATTTCAAAAAGAGATAACGGAATCAACCGATAAAAGATAAGTTTGAAAAGCAGATGTGATAAAAGATAGACTGAATGTCACGTTTGCAAATAGCAAACGGTGGGGGGGAGGTTAAACCGCCCTTTTTTGTTCCAAAAAAGAGATAGAAAGGAAAGATAAAATGAAAAAAGTAGGAAAGAATGGAAAACTATATCTACTCGGAATGTTAATAGGAGGAATAGGATTTGGACTCACAACAGTAGTAGCAGATACCATAATCAATAGTACCAGTGTGGCTTATAAAACAACAACCGTAAAAGCAGCTCTTGATAATTTATATAATGCGGCTGATGTTATCTGGCAAAAGATATATCCTGTTGGAGCAATATATATATCTTCTGATAATACCAATCCGTCTACACTTTTTGGTGGTACATGGGAAGTCTTTGGAAAAGGAAAAACGCTAGTAAGTGTAGATGCAAATGATACAGAATTTAATGTAGGGGGAAAAACGGGTGGAAGTAAAACTAAAACAATTACTGTAGAAAATTTACCAGCTCATACCCATAGTGTTAATGCATTAAATACATCAAATATAGGAAATCATACACATTCTACATATGCTAATTTAGTTAATGCTGTTGGCGGCGGAACAAAAACAACTGTTCCTTTTGGAGATGATTATGGATTTGCTTATGGAACTTCATATAATACAGGTGGTGCAGGTGCCCATAGTCACTCAGTCCCAGCCCATAATACAAACTCAACCGGAAGTGGAACAGCCCTTAATGTACAAAATCCATATATAACAGTATATATGTGGAAAAGAACAGCGTAAAACATCAAAGGACAAAAACATTATTATGAAATGTTGATAAGATTAAAATTGATTTATATTTTTTGTGTACCAAGTATTTGTAAGAGGACTAGAAATAGTTCTCTTTTTAATGTCTACTTTAACCATATTACTTCAAAATTCTTGTTTTTAGTTTACATAAATATTTAAAATAACATTGCGGCAAAATCTTTTTCAAGGTATAATAAAAAAGAGGTTTGATAATATGGAAAAAATAGTGTTAGTAGATGGAAATAATCTTTTATTTCGTAGTTATTATGCAACTGCATATAATGGAAATTTTATGCAAAACAGTAAAGGATTTCCAACAAATGCCATTTTTGGTTTTAACAATATGATTAACAAAATAATATTAGAAGAAAAACCAGTATATATGGTAGTAGCTTTCGATAAAGGAAAAACCTTTAGACATAAGGAATATAGTGAATATAAAGGTGGAAGAATGGAAGTTCCTGATGAACTTAAAAAACAATTCCCAGTCGCATTTGATTTATTAGATGCGATGGGGATATGTCATTTAGAACTTGATAACTATGAAGCTGATGATATTATTGGTACCTTTTCACAGTTTTGTAATACAAATAATTATGAAGGAATAATCATTAGTAGTGATAAAGATCTACTTCAATTAATTAGTAAAAATGTTGATATGAAATTATTAAAATCAAAAGACTATATTCGTTATAATGAAAAAACATTTGAAGAAGACTTTGGAATAAAACCAATTAGAGTAATTGATTTAAAATCTTTAATGGGAGATGCATCAGACAATATTCCAGGAGTTAAAGGAATTGGTGAAAAAACAGCTATAAAACTATTAAAAGAATATAATACCTTAGATGGTATTTACGAAAATATTGATTATATTAAAGGAGCTTTAAAAGAAAAATTAATAAGTGATAAAGAAAATGCTTATTTAAGTTATCATTTAGCTACTATTGTTAAAGATGCTCCAATTGAAATTGATTTAAAGCAAATTAAATATAAAGATAAAAATCATCAAAAGTTAAATGATTTATATGAAGAATTAGAATTCTATTCATTCTTAAAAAAAGAAAAAAAGATTGAACCTATTCCACTTAATTTTAAAACAATAACTTCTATAGATGAAATCAAAGTTGATGGAGATTGCGCTATCTATTTAGAAATATTAGGTCATAATTATCATAGCGCTGAAATTCTTGGAATGGCTGTTTACAACGAAAAAGATAATTTCTTTATCCCGTTTTCTATATTAAAAGAAAATCCTTCTTTTTTAAAAGAAAATATCAAATATACATATGATTTAAAGAAAATAATAGTATCTCTTAGAAAACAGAATATTTCTTTAGAAAATGTAACTTTTGATACTATGATAGCATCTTACCTTCTTGACTATAATATCAAAGAAGATATAGCTTATTTAGCAAATGAATTAGACTATGATATTCCTTTTTATGATAGCGTATATGGAAAAACAAAAATAACAAAACCAGAAGAAGATAAAATTGTTTATGGTGCGATGGTGAAAGCTAAATTTATTTACGAATCCAAAGATTTCTTCTTAAAAAAAATAGAAGAAGAGCATTTACATGATTTATTTTATAATATCGAAATGAAATTATCACATGTACTTGCCGATATGGAATATACAGGAATTACAGTTGATAAAACTGTTTTAGAAGAAAGAAAAAAAGAAGTAGATCAAAAAATAAAAGAAATAGAAACAGAAATCTATGAACTTTCAGGAGTAGAATTTAATATATCTTCACCAAAACAACTAGCCGATGTTTTATTTAAAAAAATGAATATTCCATATCCAATAAAGAAAAAAGAAAACTTATCTACGTCAGTTGATATTTTAAATAAACTAAAAGATATCCATCCTATTATTAATAAAATACTAGATTACCGTATGTATACAAAATTAAAAGCAACGTATATTGATGGAATTTTAAATTTAATTTATGAAGATGGAAAAGTTCATACCATTTACACACAAACATTAACTAGAACAGGAAGACTTTCTAGTATAGAGCCTAATCTTCAAAATATACCAACAAGATATGAAGAAGGAAAATTAATTCGTAAAGCTTTCTTACCAAGTAAAAATAATATCTTATTAAGTTCAGATTATTCACAAATTGAACTTAGAGTATTGTCATCCATGGCGAATGTTACCTCTTTGATAGAGGCTTTTAAAGAAGATAAAGATATTCATGCTAAAACTGCCAGTGATATATTTCATATTCCATTAGGCTTTGTTGGTAAAAAAGAAAGAAGAATTGCTAAAGCAGTTAATTTTGGTATTATCTATGGAATAAGTAGTTTTGGATTATCCGAAAACGTTGGAATAACACCTACGGAAGCTAAAAATTTTATTGATACTTATTTTCAAACTTATCCAGGAATAAAAGAGTATATGGATAAAACAATCAAACAGGCTTATTTAGATGGATATGTAAAGACACTTATGAATAGAAAAAGATTATTACCAGAACTAAAAAATAAAAATGCTCTTATTCGTCATCAAGGAGAAAGAATGGCACTTAATACGCCTATTCAAGGAACAAGTGCTGATATTATTAAAAAAGCTATGATTGATATTTATGAAGAAATAAATAAGCAACATTTAAAAAGTAAAATGCTCATTCAAGTACATGATGAACTTATTTTTGACGTATTTATAGAAGAAAAAGAAATTTTAACTCAAATTGTAAGAGAAAAAATGGAAAATGCATATTCACTTTTAGTTCCTCTTAAAGTAGATATAGAATATGGAACAAATTGGTATGATACAAAGTAGACAAATGATTTGTCTTTTTGTATTAGAGAAAAGGAGAGATTCTAATGGTTAGTAAAGTAATGAAAACAAGTATGATTATGAATGTATTTTTAGCTGTTTTAAAAGTTATTTCTGGTTTTTTATTAAAATCAAACGCTCTTATTTCAGATGGAATTCATTCTTTTAGTGATTTACTTACAGATGTGTTTGCCATCATTGGAAATAAACTTTCTTTAAAACCAGCGGATAAAGAGCATCCTTATGGTCATGGAAAAATAGAGTATTTGACGAGTATTGTTATAGGTTTGATAATTTTATGGGTTGGTTTTGAGGTAATTATCTCTTCACTTAAAAATCCTATCATTATACCTAGTATATGGGTACTTATGGTTAGTTTAATTACAATCACGTTAAAACTATTGGTTTCTGAATATATTATTCAAAAAGGAAAACAAATGAAAAATAATATTGTCATTGCAAGTGGAAAAGAATCTAGAATGGATGTTATAAGTTCTATTGTTGTTTTATTATCTGTTTTATTCATGCAATTATCTAAATTTCATAAAATTTTTAAATACAGTGATAAAGTAGCAAGTATTTTGGTAGGGATATTTATTATTTATTCTGGTTTTTCAATTATTAAAGAAAACATTAGTATTATTTTAGGAAAGCAAGAGGATGATGAAGAATTTTTAAATAATTTAAAAAGAATTATTTTAGAGAATCCTAAAATATCCCATATTGATTCTTTATATTTATTAAAATTTGGATCAACATATGAATTATGTCTAACCATTAGTATGGATGGAAATATATCATTGAAAAAAGCCCATGAAATGATGGATATTTTAGAAGAAAAAATTAGAAAATTTGATAAAAAAATAGAATATATTAATATTCATATGGAACCAACTTAAAAAACATCAATGATGTTTTTTTTATCTTTTTATTGACTAGCAATCCATAAAAAAGATATAATTTAAGTAGAAATTTTAAAAAAATGGTGTTAAAAAAAAGAAAAATCATCATTTACCTCGTATGTTATTTATGAGGTGTTAGTATTAATGATAAAAGAAAAAACATTTTTTACAATATCGAATGATTATTTATTTAAAGTGATAATGAGTGATAAAGAATTACGAAAGTATATCTTTAAAATATGTTTTGATAAAGATATTGATATTGAAAAAATATCTAATGTAGAACTTTTAAAAGAAAATAAAAATTTAAAAGGAATCATAACCGATATCAAATTAGAAGATCACTTAAATGTATACTTAGTAGAAATGCAAAATAAAAATGAAGACATTATGATTGAAAGATGGTTATATTCCATATCTAGAGTCATAAGCACCGAATTAAATCCAAAGAAAAATCATAAAACTTTAAGAAAAATAACAACCTTTATCATTCAAAATAATCATGAAATAACAGAAGATATTTACAAAATAATAGGTCGGGTCAACAAAGAAGTATTAACAGATAAGATAGAACTATGTGTATTTGATATACCAAAAGAACTTAAAAGTAAAGTAAGAGAAAGAAG
>CACZQZ010000105.1 GCA_902783405.1 uncultured Erysipelotrichaceae bacterium | reverse complement strand
TTCTTTTGGTATATCAAATACACATAATTCTATCTTATCTGTTAATACTTCTTTATTTACTATTCCTATTAACTTATAGATATCTTCCTGTGTTTCCATTTACATTATGTGTATGAGCTCCAGTGGTTGTAGTTGTCAATGAATGAGTATGAGTTCCAGAACTCTGACTGTTAAATGGATTACCAAAATTATTATTTGCAGCTACCGTTGCTCCAGGTCCAACTTTATATTGTCCATAACCAAGTTTATGGCTATGGCCTCCTACAGATGATGTATTAACAGTATGATTATGATTTCCTACTACTATACTATGATTTTTTGATTCATCTGTTTTCTCTACTTCATTAAATGAAGTATCACTTGTATCTGCTCCTACTATGGTTCTTCCTTTTCCAAATTCTTCCCATGTTCCTTCAAATAATGTCACTGGACTAGTACTTGCTATTGATATATAAATGCTTCCTATTGGATATATTTTTTGCCATACATCATTTAATGTAAGTCTACATAAATCATCAAGTGCTACTTTTACTGTTCCTGTTTTATAAGATACATTTGCACTATTAATAATCATATCTGTAATTACTGTAGTAAATCCCAGTATTATCTCTATTAGATATAATTTGCATTTTTCATAGTTTATCTTTTCTTGTACACGAAAAAAAGAGTTCTTACACCCCAGAATGTTTACTCAAACATTAGATAAATAATACATGAAAATTATTTTTACTTCTTTTTCGGTATGTTAAAAATTCACTCTTTTTTAGATACTATCTCTTAATCTAACATACTATTTTTTTAATAGTTTTACATTCCCTTAACCAAAAGTAATCCTTTTCATTAAAATCACAAACAAATATGTTTTGATTATAATAAAAAAATATTTTAAAAAGTTCACTAATATTTTTATTTGTTTTAATCTTGATATATGTTGGAGTTATTTTAATAAAAGAATGTTCTTTTGTTTCATATTCTTTTAATTCATAAACACGATTAATTCTTTTCATATCTTTTTCATCAAAATAAGTATTCAAAATACTTGTATTGATAATATCACATAATTGATTAAATATAACATAAGCGTAATTATATTCCTCTAAAGACGCTGTATATAATTTATATAATGTCTTATATAAAGACGTTTCTTTTTTCTTATAAATATCATATAATTCTTTTTTAATAACAAATAAATAATAAATTCTCATCATATCACCAAGAACAAAGTATCATACTTTTATCTTAAAAAATGTCAAAAAAAAGTAGAAAATTAATTTTCTACTTTATGAATATAAATGCTATAACTGCTACTACAATGATGCATCCTACTAAGAACTTCCAAATATATTTAAACCATTCTTTATAAGAAATATCAAAATAAGATAAACCTAAAATAGTTAAAATACATGCTGGACTTACAAATGAAACTGCTCCATATATAGTTTGTAGTACGAAAGACGCTGCTTTCATAGTATTATGAAATGCTGGTCCAAATGGTGCTGCAACACTTCCTACTAATGAACTAAAATCACTATATATCAATGATCCTATTCCAGAAACAATTCCTGCAGCGAATAAACTCATTGACCCCTTAATACCTAACAATTTATGAACAATCGTATAGAAAATGTTATCTCCTGTTGCTGACGAGAACATAGTTGCATAAATCGTCGTTGCTAAAACAACAAGGAAAGCTGGTTTTGCCATACACTTTACACCATTTACAAATCCATCAATCATGTCATCTAATTTTACACTATAGATAAATCCAATAACAAATGTTGCTGGAATTAAGAAGATAATTAAATCATAGTTCGTCCAAGTACCAAGAGTACTAAATGTTCCAAGAATATTTGAAAAAATTGGAAAACTACCTATTTTAACTTCTGCTATTTTTGTATGCAACTCATTAAAAAATTCTACTTGTAAAACAGAACTCCAATTAAACATAGCAACAATAGTAAATACAAGTAAAATAATCATATATACTAAAAGTGCTGTTGTTTTTTTAGCTTTAACTGTTTCATCTACAAAAGGTATTTCTACTGGTGCAATTTCTTTTCTAATTTTCTTTATTTTTTTCTTAGTAACTTTTATTTCATCTTTTTTGCCTTTTGTTTCTGCTTTTGTCTTTGTCTTAGATGTTTTTGTTTCTTTAGCCGCTTTACTCTTAGATGATTTTGTTGCTGCTGCTGTTTTTGATGCTCTCTTTCTTGGTGCCTTTTCTTCAACTTCAATTTCTTCTTCAATTTCAATCATCTGTACTTTAGCATTTCTTACAACGATAAATGAATAAAGAATGACAGAAATCACAAAAAATACAATTCTTGGAATTAAAGTTGCATCAAATTCAATAGCTAAATATTGAGTCAAATTTCCTAAAATTCCATAATCATAAGTTGCAGCCATACTACCTAAAAGTAATGCTCCAACGGTAGATGCCATTGCTGTTATTTTCCCATATCCTTTTTTTAACACAAGTGATGCTAAAAATGGAACGATAATGAAAATAGCAAACGTTGCACCTGTTAGTGATTCAAGTGCAGCAAGCACTACAATCATTGCAACTAAAAACTTTTTACCATTAATTTTTTTTGAGCATTTTTCTAATAACGAAGCATAAGCTCCAGTCTTACTTAAAACGCCATAAAATCCTCCAATAATTAATACAATATAACCATATTGCATTAAATTGGCAAACGCAATTAATGGTGTTCTGACTAAATCAAATAGTCCAAGTGGTGTTCTTCCACTACTAGCGAACTCTCCTGATCCATAGCCCCCTGCTGGAATAATCCAAGTAAGTACTACGATAGCAAGAAAAGTTAACACTATAACTTTGAATAAATTATGTTTTTTCATTTCCTTACCTCCAACTACATTATAACATCATTTTTTTAAAATAGTAAACAAATATTGTTATTTTTAACCAATTTTTCACAATTTTTAATAAAAAATGATATAATTTATGCATAGGAAGTGAAAAAATGAATCATTTTATTCATACTGATCAAAATAAAAGATATTATACTTTAGATTATTTTTATAAAAAAAAGTTTAATCATAAAGTATGCAAAATTAGTTTGAATGCCGGTTTTTCCTGCCCTAATATTGATGGAAAAGTGGGAAGAAAAGGATGCATTTATTGTTCCTTATCGGGTAGTGGTGAATTTGCAGGAGACCCGAAAGAATCTTTAGAAATACAGTTTAAAAAAGGAAAAGAAATGATGCAAAAAAAATGGCCTGATAGTAAATTTATTGCCTACTTTCAAGCTCATACAAATACATATGCACCTCTTCCTATTTTAAAGAAAAAATATGAATGTATGTTAAAAAAAGATGTCATTGGAATTTCTATCGCAACTAGATGTGATGCTATTACAGAAGAGTGTTTAGACTACTTAGAAGATTTAAATAAAAGGACTTATTTAACAATTGAATTAGGTCTTCAAACTATTCATCCTAAAACGTCAACTTATATTAACAGATGTCATGATTTAAAATCTTTTGAAAATATGGTTTATAAATTACATCAAAGAAATATTAATATTGTTGTTCATATTATCAATGGACTTCCTTATGAAACAAAAGAAATGATGATAGAAACAGTAAAGTATTTAAATAAATTACCAATTCA
>CACZQZ010000104.1 GCA_902783405.1 uncultured Erysipelotrichaceae bacterium | reverse complement strand
GCAATTCCATTTTCAGCAACTTCATTCATCGCATATGTTCTAATTTGAATTTCAAATAAATTTTCTTTTACGCCAAATACTGTCGTATGAAGCGACTGATACATATTCGTTTTAGGCATAGCAATATAATCTTTAAATCTCTTAGGTAATGGCTTAAATTTTGAATGAATAATACCAAGAGCAGAATAACAATCTTGCTCATTAGCTACTAAAACCCTAAGAGCAAGTAAATCATAAATATCACTGAATTTTTTTCCTTTATCCATTTTTTTATAGATACTAAAAATACTTTTACTTCTACCTTTAATTTCATGTTTAATGTGATTTTCATCTAAAAGAGTACTAACTTCATGAATCATTTCTTCTACATATTGTTCTCTTTCTACTTTTGTTTTATTCAATTTTTCAACAACTGTAAAATATACATCAGGTTTATAATATCTTAAAGATAAATCCTCAAGTTCACTTTTAATATGATTCATTCCAAGTCTATGAGCAATAGGTGTTAAAATATCTAAAGTTTCTTTGGCTTTCATTTTTTGTTTTTTAACAGAATGAACCCAAAGTGTTCTCATATTATGAAGTCTATCAGCTAATTTGATAATAATGACTCTTACATCTTCACATAAGCCAACGAGAATTTTTCTATGATTAGCTAAATCTGCTTCTGCTTCCCCAACAAAATTTAGTTTATTAATTTTGGTTACTCCATCCACCAATTTAACAATTTCTGTGCCAAATTCTGTTTCCAATTCTTCATATGTAACATCCGTATCTTCTAAAATGTCATGTAAAAGAGCAGCACATATAGTTGCTACATCCGCTTTATTTTCTGTTAAAATATATGCTACATTAACAGGATGAAAAATATAATCTTCTCCTGTTAATCTTTTTACACCGAAATGAAGTTTTTTAGCAAAACTATAAGCTTTTTTAACAACATCTAATTCTTCATCACTCATATACTTAGAAACAGTATCATATAATTTATCAAAATTTACATCTTCAGTTTTATTCATAAAACCATCCCACTTCTCAAGTTATATACTTCATTATACTACAATATAAATTAAAGTATCCAATTTTCATTTAAAAATAACTAAATTACATATTGTACTTATCATAAATGCGAAAATAATTCCTACAAATACTTCTTCTGGATGATGTCCTAACTCTTCTTTTAAATGAGCAATACTAATAGAAGGCTTATTTTTAAAAATGTTCTCTACAATATCATTGATAGCTTCTGCTTGTCTTCCACTTTCCATTCGAACGCCCATAGCGTCATAAGATACTATCATAGAAAAGACAAGAGCTATTGCAAATAGTGGAGAATCTAATCCATTTTGATAAAGACACGTAAATGTTAAAGCAAAACAGAAACTTGTATGAGTGCTTGGCATGCCACCTGCTCCATTAAAAAGTCTTCCCCAAACGAATTTCTTTTTTTTAATGGATTCAATGATAAATTTTAAAATTTGACATGATATTAAAGATAGCATTGGAACAACAATATAAACGTAGTTTTTCATAGAATCATCTACTTTCTAATTTATTATAACATACTTTTTGGATTTTAAAGAAAAAAAAGAACAATTATGTTCTGTAGTACGCTTTTTTTATTTTTTTTCGAATTCTAGCAATAGCATTATTAACGCATTTTGAATCTTTTCCTATTTCTTTAGAAATTTGTTTACATGATAATCCTTCAATTTTTAATAATAAAACCTTCAATTCTAAATTTGTTAATTCGTTTTTTATTCGAGTAAATAAGTCTTCTTTTGTTTCACCAAACATTAACTTAATTAATGGATCATCTTCTTTATTAAATAAAGATTTTTCTAATTTCGATAACTGATTAGTTTCAAGGTAAACATTCAAAGATAAAGATTCATTTAAAGCTTTGTATTTTTTTCTGTTTGCTCCAACAATTAAGGAAACAATATTTCTTTCAATACACTTCTTAGCAAATGTAAAAAATTTATTGTCACCTCGATCATTATAATGATGAATCGCAGTATTGAGTCCTAAAAAACCTTCTTGTACTAAATCACTGAGTTCTATCCCTAAATTATAGTTTGGAAAATAATGCTTTTGAGCAATTGAAAGTACAAGCGGTTTATATTTTTCATATAAAATAGTATTAGCATCTTCAGATTCTTCTTTTACATACATTAATAATTCTTCATCATTATAATCTTTATAATTCATTTTTTCACCTTCTTTGTTTTAAGGCTTCAAATAATATAATTCCTGTCGCGACAGAGGCATTTAAACTATTTACTTCTCCTTTCATTGGTATGGTAGCAATAAAGTCACATTTTTTAGTAATTAAATCACTCATTCCTTTTCCTTCATTTCCAATGATAATTGCTATTTTACCTTTGTAATCAATTTGATCATAGTTCGTACCATTCATATTGGTTCCAACAATCCAAAATCCTGCTTTTTTGAGTTTTTCAATAGTGGATACTAAATTTGTTACTCTGGCAATATTTACTCTACTTACACACCCTGTACTTACTTTAGAAACCGTTTCATTTACAGAGACAGATCTATCTTTTGGAATGATGATTCCATCTACTCCTGCGGCTTCTGAGGTTCTTATGATTGCACCAAAATTATGGGGATCTTCTAAATGATCTAATATAACTAAAAAATCTCCTTCTATTAGCTCCTTTTCATCTATGTATTTGAAGTCACTTATGACTCCAATTATACCTTGATGATTTCCTTTTGCAAGTCGATCTAACTCTGATTTAGGAACAAATTTATAATCAATTTTTAATCTTTGTACAGTTAATTTTAAATTTTGATCATGAAAATCTTGTTGAAAATAAATTTTATCTATTTTTTCATTTTTTTTCAAATATTCTTTTATTGTATTTCTTCCATATATATACATAATATTTCTCCCTATAAATTATCATAAATTATTTCTTTTATTTCTTTTAATCTATCCTTATCCTCATAATATAAATATCCTAGTAAAGCTTCAAATCCTGTAGCTTTTTTATAAGTCACTATATCTGTATTTTTAGGGTGTCTTATTTGCTTATGATTACGTCCTCTTGAAATAACTTCTTTTTCTTTTTCAGTCAAATTATCTTCTATTTTAGAAAGCATTTCTACTTGTCCTTTAGCACTTACGTATTTTGTTACTATTTTCTGTAAATCATTTACTTTACCAGTATTAATCCCAATAAAATAATCTCTTATCATAATTTCATAAACAGCATCCCCAATATAGGCATATACTAAATTATTCATACAATCTTCCTTTTCTGTTACCCATTATATCATGTTTTTAGAAAGAAAAAAAGATTCTAAAAGAATCTTAAACAGTTCTCTTTCACATATATACTATTATATAAGTGTCTTGGGTATTTAAGGATGCTTTTATTGTACTTGTTTTATAAGATAATTCGTATTATTTATAATCATATCTGCGATTACTGTAGTTAGTCCTAGTGTTATTCCTCCTATTATCATTCCTATTAGATATAATTTTGCATTTTTTCTTATCTTTTTCATACGATTCCTTTCCTCGCACACGAAAAAAAGATCTTACTAACCCCATCAGAATGATTACCTAAATATTAGACAAATAAAATATAAAAGACGATGCTTATATACATCATCTTTTCCTCTCTTTTTATCAAATCATCTATAAGTCATTCATTGATCACACAAGTATTTTCATCAAAACTTATTATTTCAGAATTGCTTTGCATATCTTTTTTTAAGCACCATCTATCATTATGAATAGCAAACTTACTATTACCATCTACATCAACAATAATTTTTCCTTGATAACCACTACCACTTTGTATATCAGTTGGTTGTCCATTTAAAGTAACAGTACTTCCATTAATTATAAATGTTCCAGATATTCCATTTTGTGATACATAACGTAATACTTCTCTTTCAATAGATTTAATATCGGTTTCAAACACTTTTTTTCTTCCATTATCAATAACACCAAGTAAGATTGGTGCTGCAATAAGTGCAATAATTCCAAGCACAACAATAATTGCAAGAATCTCTACTAAAGTAAATGCATTTTTTTTCATATTTTATTCTCCCTTTTCTTCAACTTTAACTAAAACTTCTCTTGGTTTAGAACCATTAGAAGGTCCTATGATTCCTCTATCTTCAAGTAAATCAATACATCTTGCAGCTCTATTATATCCTAAACGAAATCTTCTTTGAAGAAGCGACGCAGATGCTTTTCCTTGCGTTACAACAAATTCAACAATTTCATTATAAAGAGGTTCTTCATAGTCTGATTCTCCTTCTACCATAGAAGTTGCTCTAGACTCTTCATCATCCATCGTAAGTGTTTCATCATACCTTGCCTTTTGCTGAGCAATTGTATGATTTACAACAGCCTGTATTTCCTCTTCACTAATATAAGTTCCTTGAATACGTATTGGCGTATTTTCTCCTTGTGGACTAAAAAGCATATCTCCTTTTCCAAGAAGTTTTTCAGCTCCAACTTGATCTAAAATCGTTCTAGAATCAATTCCAGAAGAAACTGCAAATGATATTCTTGACGGAATATTTGCTTTAACTACACCCGTAATAACATCTGTAGAAGGCCTTTGTGTTGCGACAATAAGATGAATTCCAGCAGCACGAGCCATTTGCGTAATTCTCATAATAGAATCTTCTACTTCTTTGGCAGCAACTAGCATTAAATCTGCAAGTTCATCAATAATAACAACAATATAAGGCATATGTTTTATTTTTTGTCCTTCCGGTAAACTTTCATTTTTTTTGTCTAAATAAGCATTATACCCAGTAATATTTTTTGTCCCACTATTACTAAAAATTTCATATCTGTTTTCCATTTCTACAACGATTTTTTTAAGAGCAATATTTGCTTTTTTAGGATCAGTTACAACTGGTGCTAAAAGATGTGGAACACCATTATACATGGAAAGTTCTACTTTTTTAGGATCGACTAAAACAAGTTTTACTTCATCTGGTTTTGTCCTCATTAAAATAGATACTAAAATACTATTAATACAAACAGATTTACCACTACCAGTAGAACCTGCTACTAAAAGATGCGGTGTTTTAGCAATATCCATCCATTTAGGTTTACCCATAATGTCTCTTCCTAAAACGGATATTAATTTACAAGATTCCAAATTAGATGGTATATTATTTAATACTTCTCTAACTGTTACCATAGAATTTGTTTTATTCGGTATTTCAATACCAACTGTTTTCTTTCCTGGAATAGGAGCTTCAATACGAACATCTTTCGCAGCCAGAGCTAAGGCAATTTCTCTATGAATTCCAAGGATTTTACTTACTTTAGTTCCTGCTTTAATTTCAAGTTCAAATTGTGTAACTGTAGGCCCAACATTTACCGCAACTACCTTCCCATCAATTCCAAAATCTCTTAATACTTGTTCTAAAATAGGTATATTTTCTTTTATAGCTTTTTCATTTTCTTTATTACTTTGTTTTACTGGCTTTTTAAGTAATGAAATAGGAGGAAATTTATAATCTTTATTTTCTTCTTCCTCTATTATATTTACCACTGGTTTTTCTTCACTTATGTTCTTTTCTCCAGTATGAATAAGTTCATCTACACTTGTCACAACCGTTTTTTCCTTCGAAGGTTCTTTTTCTTCATCTGCATCTTTATCATAAGCGGTATGAATCATGTCTGTATCTTTTGGTTTCTTTTTAATTAGATGAGATGCTTTTTCTTTCGTACTTGTAAGCATATCCATAATACTCATACCTGTAAACATTACAACGCCACCGATGATTAAAGCCCATATAACAATTTTGGTACCACTAATATCAAAGAGAATAACAAAAGCAGCTGTAAAAATAGCGCCAATAATTCCTCCACCTTGAATATTATCTAAACTATGAACAGATGTCAAGAAATTATCGACAGTCTTTGTGATAATATTAAGTCCTTCTAAATGTCCATTTTCTACATAATTCAAATGTGACATAATTAAAATTCCAATTAAAATAATATAAATGCCAACTAAACTACTCGTAAAAAAGATTGGTTTTTCTCTTTTTATCATCATGTAGACTCCAGTAATAAAAAGTCCTATTAAAAAGATAAAATTCCATACGCCCATTAAGAATACTGAAAAACCATAAGATATTTCTCCCACCATACCAAAGTGACCAAATCCTAATATGGAAAGTAAAATTAACAGTAATCCAATAAGTTCTATATAAAATTTAGTACCTTTCTTTTGAGTTTCCTTTCTTTTCTTTTTTTTTGCCATGATTAACGCCTCCAGCATATCTAAATTCATTATAACAAAAATAAAAATTCAAGTAAATGTTCTAATACATAAATTTACACTTTTTAAAAGGAAAAATGTAAAATAAACCAATATTTTTTAATATTTAAAATTCTTATTTTTTGTCTTTTTACTAAAAATTAGTTCCGAACTAGACAAATGTCAAAAAAAAAGATATAATGGTAACGTTGGCTTTTAACGATTGATTAGAAAGGAGTTTTTATGAATACTACAAAAGACAAGTCTACTAAGATTTTTGCTTTAGGTGGACTTGGAGAAGTCGGAAAAAATATGTATGTTATCATGCATAATGACCAAATCATTATAACGGATGCTGGAATCATCTTTCCAGCAGGTGAAATATTTGGAATCGATTATGTTATTCCTGATTTTACCTTTTTGAAAGAAAATGAGAAAAAAATTAAGGCTCTTATTATTACTCACGGACATGAAGATCATATTGGTGGAATACCTTTTTTACTACAAAATGTAAACATTCCATTTATATATGCTCCAAATCAAGCTGCAGCCTTAATTAGAAAGAAATTAACGGATCGTAATATTAATTATAAAAATATCATTATTTATAAAGAAGATACAAAAATTAAATTCAAAGATATCGAAGTAGAATTTTTTAGAACAACACATTCTATTCCAGATTCACATGGTATTTGTATCCATACATCCAACGGAACCATCGTTTCAACGGGTGATTTCAAATTTGATTTAACGCCAATTGGACCAACAGCTAATTTACATAAGATGGCGGAGATAGGTTCAAAAGGTGTAACCCTTTTAATGAGTGATAGTACCAATGCATTAAATGAAGGAATTAGTAATAGTGAATCTAAAGTTGATGAAGCTTTAAGTGGCATTTTTAGTACTCATAAGGGAAGAATTATTATTGCAACATTTGCTTCTAACATTTATAGATTAAAACATATTGTAGATACTTGCATGCGAAACAAAAGAAAAATTGTCATCTTTGGAAGAAGTATGGAAAACAATATTGAAATTTCTATTGAAGGCGGATATATTAAACATAAAAATTTATTTATTTCTGCTGAAGAAGCAAATAGACTTCCTTCAGACCAAGTTTGTATTTTATGTACTGGAACACAAGGTGAACCACTAGCAGCTTTATCTAGAATAGCTGATGGAACGCACAAACAAATTAAACTTAGACCAAACGATTTAGTTGTTTTCTCATCTAGTGCCATTCCAGGAAATGCATTAAGTATTTCTAGAACAATTAATAAACTTTATATGCAAGGAGTTAGTGTATATACCAATACTTCTTTAAGTGATATTCATACAAGTGGACATGCTAGTGAAGAAGAATTAAAACTTATGATTCGTCTTATGAATCCAAAATATTTTATGCCATTCCATGGAGAATATAGAATGCTTAAAAAACATGCGGATTTAGCAGTACTATGTGATATTCCCAGAGAAAATACTTTTGTTTTAAAAAATGGTGAAGTATTATCTATGTATAAAGGTGTTATAAAAAAAGAAGGTATTGTTCCAGCAGGAGATACCTACGTAGATGGAAACAGAATTGGAGAAATTGGAGCTGTTGTAATCAAAGACAGAAATATTATGGCAAGAGATGGTATTGTTGTTGTTATAGCAAACATCGATATGCAAAAGAAAACATTATTAAATAAGCTTAATATTACAACTCGTGGATTTGTTTTAGTAAATGAAAATGAAGAATTACTTAAAAATTTAGAATTTATTAGTAAAAAAGCCATTGAAACCAAATTAAAAAATAAAGGCACATATACGGATATGAAAAATGAAATTATTACAAGTTTATCTAGTTACATCTATGATAAAACAGGAAGAAAACCAATTATTTTACCAGTTATAATGAATATCAAAAGAGATTAATTCTCTTTTTTTTTATAGTAAATCTGATTTTTTTATAATAAACGTTCTTTTTTTGGTATAAAAAGCATAGAAAACATCTTCTAATTTCAAATGATTTTCTTTTAATATTTCATGAATAAAGTATTCATCTTTACCTATTTCACTTAAAACAGAAAAATCTATTTTACCATCTAAAATAATTGGTAATGGATAATCTGTTTTCTCTTTAAAAACAGATAATTTTCCATTATTTTCTAGTATTGCGTAATTTACTTCTTCAATACTTTTAATACCTTGTTCTCTTAACTGACTAATTAAATCATCTAACGTATAGCGAAGTTTCATCATTTCTTTGAATTTAATTTTTCCATCTTGAATAATAACCGATGGTTTTCCTTCAATAAAATCTCTTAAATCTTGATTTTTAAGGGTTAAATATCCAACAATAATTTGAATACATACTAAAACAGCAATTGGTACAATTGAAATAAAAATAGATTTATTCGCATTTTCAATACATAGTGCTCCAAGTTCTGCAATAAAAATAGATACAATTAAATCAATAATCCCAAGTTCCCCTACTTCTTTTTTTCCCATAAGTCTAAAAGATAAAGCTATAAAAAAATAAATAAAAATTGTTTTTAAAATGATAATCAAATACATTTTCTCACCTTTTTCTATTTTATTATGAAAAAACTTTCATTTTTTATTCATATAACTCATAGTTTTTATTAAGGTGATGATATGAAGTATATAAAAAAATATGGAAAAGCTAGTTTATTCTTTTTAGGAATTACATTGATAGGAATACTTATTTTAAATACACTTAGTTACTTTAATATTATTAGTAATGGTTTTGTAAAAGTATTAAGTTATATCATTTTCTTTCTATCTTTTTTTATAAGTGGTTTTATAAATGGGAAAAATAGTAAAAAAAAGGGATGGTTAGAGGGAATTAAGTATGGTATTGTTTTACTATTATTCATTCAAATCCTCAATTTCTTTGTTTTTAAATTAGACTTTAATTTTCCTTATCTTATTTTTGAAGGATTATCTATGCTTATTATTGTCTTTGGTAGTATGATTGGCATCAATAAGCGAATTTGACTTTTTTAAAAAAATAACTATAATACCTCTTTAAAGGGGTTGTTTTTTATGAAAGAACAAAATATAACAGATTTTAACTTTTTAGAAGGAAAACAAATAAGTGATGATTCTTATGAAAGTAACGTTTTCCTTTATAAAGGAGATATTTATAAAATATTTAAAGAAAAAAAGATTGATGATATGAATAATAAAGAACAAAAAATAAGATTATTATCTACTTTAAAAAGTGATTTTTTAGTTCTTCCTAAGGAGTTGCTTTATAATAATGGAAAATTTATTGGTTATACTATGGATTATGTTCATGGTGTAACATTAAATGAATATCTTTTTTCTAAAACAAATCAAAAAATAGATTTACTAAAAAAAGTAAAAGAAGCTATTGAAGAAGCTCATTATTTAGGTATCATATTAGGAGATATTAGCATATATAACATCTTAGTAGATGGCAATCAAAATATTCATATCTGTGATATAGATAATTGCTGTATCGATAAGTTTTTTCATGATAATCTTAAAATATTTCAGCAAAGTTATCTTTTACATCATAATTATGATAAATCTTTTGATCACTTTGTATTTAATATCGAAACAATGAATTTATTAACAAAGCATATAAGTCCTTATGTTTTAACATTAATGCAAAATGGATTATATGAAGATATGATTGATGAAAAAGCTTTCTATGAATTTACTCATCATCAACAAATAAGTGGTAGTCCTTATATCATTGATCATTTACAAAAAAAGAACATAAAAAAGAAACTACTTTCTATATTTAAGTAGTTTTTTTCGTATATTTATCTATAAAATCTTTTTTGTATTCTAAGAATTTATCCTCTTCAATTGCTTTTCTTATCTCCTCTGTAAGCCTAATTAAAAACCTGATATTATGAATAGATAATAGTCTTGCTCCAAATGTTTCACCAGCTGTAATTAAATGTCTAATATATGCTTTGGTATAATGCTTACAAGCATAACAATCACATTCTTCAATAGGGGTAAAGTCTTCTTTGTATTTAGCGTTTTTAATATTAATTTTCCCATATCTTGTAAATGCATTTCCATGTCTTGCAATTCTAGTTGGAAGGACACAATCAAACATATCTATGCCACGCTCTACTCCTTCTAAAATGTCAATAGGGTCTCCTACGCCCATTAAATATCTTGGTTTATCTTCTGGTAAATATTTAATAGCATCATCAATCATTTGATACATTACATCTTTTCCCTCACCAACGGAAGTTCCTCCAATAGAATATCCATCAAAATCCATTTTAACGGTCTCTTTCGCACTCATGTATCTTAAATCTTGATATGCACCACCTTGAACAATCCCAAATAAAGATTGATTTTTATTACTGTGTACTTTTTTCCCTCTCAAAGCCCAACGAAGAGTTCTCTCTGTACTTGACTTTGTATATTCATAAGTAGCAGGATATGGAATACATTCATCAAAACTCATCGCAATATCACTATCTAATTTATTTTGAATTTGAATCGATAACTCTGGTGTTAAATATAAGTCTCTTCCATCTAAATGACTTTTAAAATGCACTCCCTCTTCTGTAATATCTTTTTCTTTATTTTTAATTAATGAAAAAACTTGAAATCCACCACAATCTGTTAAAATAGGTCCATCATAATTCATGAATTTATGTAGCCCACCTGCTTTATCAACAACATCTTCTCCAGGTCTAAGCCATAAATGATAAGTATTCGATAAAATAACAGCACTATTCATTTCTTTTAACTCTTCTGGAGACAAAGTTTTAACAGTCGCTTGTGTTCCGACTGGCATAAACATAGGAGTATCAAATGTACCATAATTAGTATTTAATTTTCCCCTTCTCGCTTTTCCATCGTTTTTTAAAAGTTCATATTTAATTTTCATTTTATCACATCCGAACTTCATTATACAGAAATAAAAGTTTTTTTTCAATATAATCCATTATTTTTCGTGACTTTATTCTATATTAATGATAAAATAATAGAGCAAAGAGGAGTAGATACAATGAGCAATAATTATATCATGTATACCAAAAATGGGAAAATACAGGAATACCAATTAGAAGGAAAACTAAAAAAAACATGGCATGACTTTTCAGATTACTATTTAAAAGAATTAAACAAATCATGGAAAGACTTTGCGACTATGCAAATTGAAGAACATGTAGATGCACCTTATTTAAAATGCTTCATAAATCCTAATGTTGATTATATTGAATTTAATAATATATCTTTTGAAGCAGAAAAAAATCCTATGACTATGATAAAGTTTATTTTACCTCCAAAAACAAAAGCTGTTTTTAAAAACTGTAATTTCGGTATTTTATACACAAATAGTCAGGATAGTTCGGTAGAACTTATTGATTGTAAAGCATCTTATATTTTATCTCAAAAGCTAGAAAATTTTAGCATTACTGAAAATCAACAATTTAAAGAAACAAAGATAAGAGAATTACCAATCTTTAGTATGAAATTATCTTCAAAAAATAATCAACAAATAACAAATATATCTGTAGATGCTAAAAACTTTTATATGGATTCATCTTTATCTTTTGATAAAATTAGAGTAAATGCTGAAAACTTAATTTATTTAAAAAATTTACTAGGTGAATGCAAGGAAATGAATTTAAAAGGTAAAAAAATACAAATGAATCATACTAATGTAGATACAGAAAAATTACAAATTATTACTAAACAATTAGAACTTGAAGATACAATTATACAAGCAAATTCTTTATTTATGGATCCTATATTTATTCAAATGGATGAAAAGTCAAAATTAACAAGTCCTAATTGGAAAATAAATCATAGTAGTCTTTTATCTCCTTCAGAAAAATGTGAAATTTCACTACAAAATGAAGATTTACCTGATGAAAAAATTAAAAAATCTAGAAGAAATTTAATTTCTTCTCTTAAGGGAATTGAATCGTATTATAGAAATCATATTTTGGAAGAAGAAAAAGATATACGTAAAAAATATAATGAATTAATAAACGCTAAAAAGAAAGAACTTTCTGATTTGGAAAATGAGTATAAAGAAAAAGAAGTATCTGTCATGAAAAAAATTAAAAAAACAAGTATAAAACATTTATAATCAAAAAAACTACGAAAGTAGTTTTTTTAGAACTTTTTTATTATGCTGTTCTTTTCCACATATAAACAGTAATGTATGGTTACATATTATTGTGGCTTACAGAACCAACACCTAGTAATGTTCTACCTTCCCCAAGACTAATCCAAGTTCCTCCAAATAATTCACTTGGATTAGTACTAGATACACTTATATAAATACTTCCTACTGGATATAACATATCTTTTACTTCTTCTTTAAAGTCTGCTATATCATAGAGTTCATCGAGGGCTGCTTTTACTGTGGTTGTTTTATACGCTACATTCGTACTATTTATGATGGTGTCTGCGATTACTGTTGTGAGTCCAAGTGTTATTCCTCCTACTATCATTCCTATGATATATAATTTAGAATTTTTTCCTATTTTCTTCAATGTTTATCCTTTCTCACACAAAAAAGAGAGTTATTGCTAACCCCCCCAGAATGTTCACCCAAACTTTTGAAAACAATAATTAAAAAAATATGGTATTCATTTTAACCATACTTTTTTAATTTCCACCAACTATTTTTATCATATTTTTTCGAAAATAGTTTTTGTTATTTTTTATTTTATAACAACATCAAGATTTTAAAGCATTTTTTTAAGAAACTCTCCTGTATAAGAGTTTTTTACTTTACTAACTTCTTCAGGAGTACCTTTTGCAACAATATATCCTCCTTCATCTCCACCTTCTGGTCCTAAATCAATGATATAATCTGCTACTTTGATAACATCAAGATTATGTTCAATTACAATAACAGAGTCTCCTCCATCGACAATTCTATTTAAAATACTAATTAATTTTTTGATATCATGTGTATGAAGTCCAGTCGTTGGTTCATCTAAAATAAATAATGTTTTACCAGTTCCTTTTTTTTGTAATTCTTTAGCAAGTTTTACTCTACCTGCTTCTCCACCAGATAAAGTTGGAGCACTTTGTCCTAATTTAATATAAGAAAGTCCTACATCCATTAAAACAGATAATTTATGTTTGATTTTAGGAAAGTTTTCAAAGAATTCTAAAGCTTCTTCTACTCTCATTTCTAAAACATCATAGATATTTTTTCCTTTAAATTTGATATCTAATGTTTCTGTATTATATTTTGTACCATGACATACATCACAAGGAACATAAACATCTGGTAAGAAATGCATTTCAATTTTTTTAACACCATCTCCCCAGCAAGCTTCACATCTTCCACCTTTAACATTAAAAGAGAATCTTCCTTTATCATATCCTCTAATTTTTGCTTCTTTTGTTTCTGCAAAAACTTCTCTAATATCATCGAATACTCCTGTATAAGTAGCTGGATTACTTCTTGGTGTTCTTCCTATTGGTGCTTGAGTGATATCAACTACTTTATCGATATTTTCTATTCCTTTAATTTCTTTAACTTTACCAGGTTTTTCTTTACTTTTATATATTTTAGATGCTAAAGTTTTATATAAAATTTCATTAATTAAACTGCTTTTACCTGATCCTGATACTCCAGTTATACAAGTAAATGTATGAAGAGGTATCTTAACATTAATATTTTTTAAATTATTTTCTTTTGCTCCTTTAATTTCTAAGTATGTCTTATCTCCTTTTCGCCTTTTTTTAGGTACTTCTATTTTCATTTCACCAGTAAGATATTTTCCAGTTAAGCTGTTTTTATTTTTCATAACTTCTTCTGGAGTTCCACAAGCTACAATCTCTCCTCCATGCTGTCCTGCACCAGGTCCTACATCGACTAAGTAGTCAGCAGCAAGCATAGTATCGGTATCATGTTCTACAACAACTAAAGTGTTTCCTAAATCTCTCATTTCAAGTAATGAATTAATAAGTCTTTGATTATCTCTCTGATGAAGTCCAATGGAAGGTTCGTCTAATACATATAAAACACCTGTTAGTCTAGAACCTATTTGTGTAGCTAGTCTAATTCTTTGTGCTTCTCCACCAGATAACGTTCCAGCACTTCTATCTAATGTTAAATAAGAAAGTCCTACATTAATTAAAAATGATAATCTATTATTAATTTCTTTTAAAATTAAATTAGCTATTTCACTTTGTTCATGATTTAATTTTAAGTTTTGTAAAAATTTATGTAAATCTCCTATCGATAACTGTGTCATTTCATATATATTCTTTTTACCTACTTTTACAGATAAAACAAAATCAGCGAGTCTTGAACCATGACAAGTAGGACATTCAAGTTCAGTCATATAGTTACTAATCCAATCTCTTATCCAATTGCTTTTGGTTTCGATATAACGTCTTTCTAAATTAGAGATAATTCCTTCAAAAAAGTTTTTAGTATTTCTTGTATTTCCATTTTTAGCAACATAATGAAAATCTATTAAATCATGAGATCCGTATAAAATAATATCTAATTCTTCTTTTTTAAAATCTTTTATTTTTTTCTTTAAATCAATTCCATAATATTTACATGTTGTAGAAAGTTCATT
>CACZQZ010000103.1 GCA_902783405.1 uncultured Erysipelotrichaceae bacterium | reverse complement strand
TCTAATTCTGGAATACTAAAATCACAATCTGGACAAGCATAATGTTCACTCATGATAAAAGGCTCACTACCAACTACATCAACAACTACTTTTCCATTAGAAAGTTTTGATGCAAGTTCTATAGATTCATAAAGTCTAGACCTAATATCTTCTTTTATAATTAATCTATCAATCAAAACACTAATAAAATGTTTTTTGTTTTTTTCTAAAATTATATCTTCACTTAAATCTTTTTCTTCTTCGTCCACAACAACTCTAACATAACCATCTTTTTTTAGTTTTTCAAACAAGTCTTTATGTGTTCCTTTTTCACCATAGACAATTGGAGATAATATTTTTATTTTTGTTTTGTCTTCTAGTTTTAATACTTGATTTGTCATTTCTTCTATACTTTGACTATGAATAGGTTTATGATGATTTGGACAATATGGTACCCCTATTCTAGCATATAAAAGCCTTAGATAATCATAAATTTCCGTTACTGTTCCAACTGTACTACGAGGATTTTTATTGGTTGTTTTTTGATCAATTGAAATACTTGGTGAAAGTCCTTCAATAGAATCCACATCTGGTTTATCTGTACCACCTAAAAATTGTCTGGCATAAGCAGATAAACTTTCTACATATCTTCTTTGACCTTCTGCATAAATCGTATCAAAAGCAAGTGATGATTTACCACTGCCTGACACTCCTGTCATAACAATTAATCTATCTTTTGGGAGTGTAATCGATACATTTTTTAAGTTATTTTCTCTTGCTCCTTTTATAATTATCTCATTCATAATAACACCTTCAAACCGGTATTTATTATAACATAAATAAGATATTTTATTCAATCATTTCAAAAAAATATGATGAGTTATCATCATATTAAGCAGTTCTTTTCCACATGTATACAGTTATATAAGGCTTCATGATATTATGAGCACTTATAACATCACTTCCATTTATTGCCGCTAGACTGGTACTTACTGCCGATATATAAATACTTCCTACTAGATATATCTTTTGCCATACATCATTTGCAGTTAGTCCATATAAATCATTTAATACTGCTCTTACTGTTGTTGTTTTATAAGATACATAAGTGCTATTTATAATCGTATCCGTGATTACTGTAGCAAGTCCTAATGTTATTTCTCCTATAATCATTCCTATCAAATATATTTTTTCATTTTCTCCTATCTTTTTCATAGCTTTACTTTCTTACAAATAAAAAAAGAGTTCTTACCACCCAGAATGTTCACTCAAGCATTGGATAAATAAGACATTAAAAAAATATGATATTTTACATCATATTTTTAAAAAACATTAAAAGTTAAACATAATCCATTCTGGTTTTATTAAAAGTAGTACACCAATAATTACCATAATAATTCCCCCAATTAAATGAGATAAATTACCATATTTTTTAGAGAACCCTTTTAATTTAAATGATTTCATTGCTACAAAGAAAACAATTAAATCATCAATTAAAAAGAAAAATATATATAGAAGGATATAAGCAAAATATTTTCCACTACTTAAATCATTCATTGCAAGAATTTGTGTAAATATTAAAGGTAAGCCTGCTGAACAAAGAAGTTCAACAACATTTACAGATATAGCTAATGTCATAACACCAATAAGCGCTAAAATCAAACTATTTTCTGTTGTAAATTTTTTAATTTTTTTAATAAATCTTTTTCTTTTTTTATCATCGACAATGTCACAACCTTCATCTTTTTTACTTTCTTTAGCATATTTCATCAAATTAATAATACCAGCAGTAAGCGCTACTAAAGCAATAATGTTTCTAACTAAAATAATTTGACTTACTTTTGCCGTTACTTGAAGCCATGACATCATAAATAATAAATAAATAAATGCTGATGTACCAAGAAATGCAAGACCCAAAATCCACATTCTTTTTCTGTCTTTCATACCCATAAGCATACTAATAAGTAAAAGTAATACCCACATAGCACACGGATTAAAACCATCAACAAAGCCAATAACAATAGCTAAAATAGGTAAAGACACACTTTTTCCATCTATTTTTCCAAGAATAGGTACATTAAATGTATCCTTCGTTGCATCTTTATTTTCTTTCGTTTCTTTTTTTTCTATTATTTTATTATTTTTATAATAATCAGAATCACTTAAAATATTTTCTACAACATTTTCACCAGGAGAATAATTCTTAATTTTATCTTCTATCTTCATACCAGTATCTGTATTATATCCAATATAATAATCAGAATCTATAACGGTAAGAGGAACTCCATTTTGTTCAATATTTAAAGCATCTTTTACCTTTTGCATTAATTCTTGATTTTCTTCATCATACCAAACTTCATATAAATGAATATCTAAATTTTCATAATTATCTTTTATTTCATCTAAAAACTCTCTTTCAGCTGCGCAGTGTGGGCAACCATCGCCATGAAATAAATATAAGTTTACTGTTTCTTTTGCTTCTACAAAAGGAATAAATAGGCAAAATAGTAAACCTAAAAACAAACATTTTTTTACCTTCATTTTACATACTCCTCTAATAATTGCTTAAGTTCTTTCTCTGTCTTTTCTCCAATAATTCTAGATACTTCTTGATTGTTTTTATATAAGATACATACAGGAAGTATTTTCCCAACATTTCTTGACTTTACAATATCTTCATCAAAATCATAATCATAATCAATAAATTCTATTTTAGAAAATTCTTTTTCGATATTCTCCCATCTTGATTTCATTAAAAGGCAAGATGGACACCATATAGCTGTTATTCTTTCAATCTTCATAACATTCTCCTACTTCATATTTAAGTGATTATAACACTTTGTAAACGCTTCTTTAAAAGCTTCTAATTCTTCACTCGTTGTCTTATATGATAAGCTAATTCTAATACTTGATTTTGCTTTTTCTTCATCTTTTGTAAATGCATATACAGCTCCAGATGGTCCACCAGAAGAACAAGCACTTTGCGTAGATAAATAAATATCATATTCTTCCATGGCATGCTGGAATGTTTCTGGTTTTATGTTTTTTAAACTAATATTTAACATATGTGGTAAGCAAAATCCATTATGATTTATACTGACATCATCAAATTTTTGAAAAAATGTAATCAATTCATTATTTTTTTCTAATACTTTTTTATTTTTATCATCTAAATCTTCTAAAGCAAGTCTAAGTGCTTTAGCAAACGATGCAATTAAGGAAACTGTAGGGGTTCCACTACGATATTTCGTTGTACTTTTTCCTCCATGAATAAGAGGTACCACTTGAATATTTTTTTTCATTAAAAGTGCAGCAATACCTTTAATCCCATAAAATTTATGAGCTGTAAAACTAACTAAATCAACGTCTTTAAAATCTATTTTATCTTTTCCAATACATTGTGTTGCATCAACATGAAAGAAACATTTTGGATATTCTTTTAAAATCTTAGCAATTCCTTCAATATCTTGCCTTATACCAATTTCACTATTGACTGCACTAATACTCACTAAAATAGTATCATCTGTAATTAAAGATTTTAGATGATTTATATCGACTCTGCCATTTTCATCTAAATTAACAAAATCCACTTTGAATCCTTTGTTATTTAAATAACCAATAGGTCCATAAATAGAGGAATGTTCCAAATTAGTAGTAATAATATGTTTTCCCCTACTCTCATACCTTTCACAAATTCCTTTAATAGCTAAATTATTAGATTCTGATGAACCACTCGTGTAGATTACTTCAAAATCCTCTGCATGTAAAAGTTTTTGAATTTGCTTTGTTGATTCATCAATAATTTCTTTTGATTTTACGCCCAATTTATGTAGTGAGTTAGGATTTCCAATAAAATCTTTGGTTACTTTTGTAAATGTTTCTAGTACTCGATCATCTACTGGTGTAGTAGCACTATAATCTAAATAAATCATATATCATTCCTCGCTTTTATTTTAATAAGTATATCATAAAATTATGACTCTTCTATTTTTATTATAATTTTTTTCATAGCCCACCATGGTAACATGGCGCATTTCTTTCTACTTGGCTGTTTATAAGTGTCATCATATACGATAGCTTGTTCTAAAATATCTTTATCATAAGGTTTTTCTTCTAACATATTTTCAAAGTTATGATAAATTTCTTTTACTTCATCTATTGTTTTTCCTAAAATTGTTTCAATCATAATCGATGAAGATGATGTACATATAGCACATGCTTCACCATCAAAGTGAGCATCTATAATCTTCCCATTTTCTACTTTGACCATTAAATCTATTTCATCAATACAACTTTCATTATTCATATTTGCTTTATAATAACTATTATCATCAAGTAATCCTTTTCCTTTGGGATGACTATAATGTTCTAAAATAATTTCTCTTTTTAAATTACTATCCATAAAACCCTCCACGCATACTTTTTATATTATATCATATTTTGTTCGTATTCACAATAATTAGAAAAGCTAAAAAAAGAAACATTGCCTGACAAACAACATTTCTCCTAGTTTTTCATCTGATTATACCTAATCATTGTCAGTAACTGGTATAACCACTTATCTTTTTAGAGTTTTCTTTCTCTACTACATATGCATACTTAATAACAAGATAAGATAAACATGAATGGAAAAGCCATATTCTTTTTACGGAAGACAGCTGTTCCATCATACAACATATTAGCCACATGTCTACAATTTTATTCACAGTATTAACTTCTACATATCAATAATTTCATAAAACTATGGCCACATGTTCTATTATTAAGTACTTTAATTATAACATGATAGAATATATATGTCAATTCATTTGAAAAAAAATGTCGAAAAAAAAAGATTAATTTTCAATATTAATCCTTTTCAATTTCAGCAAATCCTAATTCAACAATCGTTTCTTGACCAAATAAATCAAGAGCAACTTCCACCTGTGATTTTTCCATATCAATACTTTTAACATATCCCATCATGCCACTAAATGGTCCTTGTGTAACTTTAATATGATCATCAATTTTAAGTTCATTTGCCACATCAAGTCTGCTTAATCCCATAGAACCTAAAATTCTATCTACTTCCATTGGAGTAAGTGGGAAAGGTTTTGCCCCTTTTCCAGATGATCCAATAAAACCAGTTACACCCGGCGTATTTCTTACAATAAACCATGCTTCATCAGTCATAACCATTTCAACTAAAATATATCCTGGAAACATTTTTTTGACTTTTTCTTTACCATTTATATCTACTTCTTTTTGTTCTGGAACAACGACTCTATAAATATAGTCTTCCATGCCCATAGAACTTGCTCTCATCTCTAATTTTTCTTTTACTTTATTCTCATGACCAGAATAAGTGTTAACAACATACCATTCTTTTTCCATTATTTCACCAATGATCTTAAGAATGCTAAAATAACATCTGTTCCTGTAAAAAATAAAGCAAAAACTAAAATAAAGATAAGAGTTGCACTAGAATAAACAGTCATTTCTTTTTTATTAGGCCATTTCACTTTTTTCATCTCAGCTTTTACGCTTACCAAAAAACGAGCTAATCTTTTCATTAAAACACCTCTTCGTTCCAAATAAAAAACACATTTTCGTGTTTCATTGACTTTAGGATATCATAATTTTATATATATGTCAATCCAATTTTATTTTTTACTTAAATTAACTTTATATTCATAGAAAAAGAAGAAATAGTGATTATTCTTCTTTCAACTTATTTTATCTTAATTCCTTCTTTTATATATTTTTCTATTCTATTTAGATTAATATAATATTTTAATTCCCCATATAAATAAATATCTACATCTTCTGTTTCTTTTAAAAACTGTTTTACTTTTTCCTCTGCATCTTTTAATAATAGGTCAATATCATCATATTCAAAAATACCAGAATATTCTTTTAAGAACGGTTCAAACCAATACACTTTATTATTTTCATAATATACAAAAGTAGAATGAGATAAAAAGAAATTCTTTTTAGAACAAATATAATATGTTTCTATATCTGAAACAAAAGTATTAAAATAAGATCTAATAAGTTCTGTTATATCTAAACTAATTCCAAGTTTACTATTCATTAAATCAATAGGTGTTTGAAGATAATATAAACTATTTAAATCTGTATGTTTTTGTTTTGTCACATCAATCCATCCAAAGGAAATATTATTATGAATAAAATGATATAAATCATCTATGGAAGATATTAAATTGCCATTAAAACTCTGTCTTAATTTTAAATCGTCTATTTCATTATAATTATGTAGAAAGTGTTGATACTCTTTATTCCATACTTCATTGTAAGTTTTAGACGTAATCTTTTTTTCTTGCTTTATCTTATGATTAATAAATTTAATAAAATTAGAAACATAACATTTTCCATTTTTGATTTGTTTTAGCATTAAATCTGCCCATATTTCATTTTCTTTATAATAATCTGAATTTTTATACTGTTCTTTTAATTCATCATAATCATTTTGAATATCAAATTGTCTTAAACTGACCTTAATATCTTTATCAATATCTAAGATAACATACTTATAGAAAGGTCCATCAAAAGGCATACCAACAGATCCTGGATTTAAAAAGGTATGATTTTTATATGTTAAATGACTATATACATGAGTGTGACCATAAATGCAAACATCAAAATCATAATTTTGAATAATTTCATTGAAATCACTAAAAAGTCCACCCTTTCGATCAATAAGTTCATCTCCATGCCAAATTAAGATTTTATATTCACCAATAGTTATTATTTTTTTATCTGGTAACTTTTTTAAATATTCAAAATTTTCTTTATTTATTTCATGATAT
>CACZQZ010000102.1 GCA_902783405.1 uncultured Erysipelotrichaceae bacterium | reverse complement strand
GCTTTTAAATCACTTTCTGTCATAGCAGACACATTTGTTAACCCGAATAATACACAAATTACAGCGATTAATAATCCTATTTTCTTCATTTTATACTCCCTCCTATTATTTATTTTATAATAATATGATATAAAAATCAAGAAATTTTATGTTAGTTTTATCAGTTTGTATGGATATCTATTTATTGCAAATAATATATGGTCTATTTTTTTTGATTTTAATAAATTTCATCTTTTTTTACAAGTTTATTTTTTAATTCTCGTTCAAGTTCTTTTAAACTTTTTTCTGGTTTTGGTAAATCTTCTGGCATCGTTCCTCCTAATTCTTTTATAGTATTTCTAATTTTACTGCCAACTTCAAAATGAGTTTTATTAGCATTATTTTCGCCTTTAATATTATCTTTTTTTAATTTGGAATCTGTTTGTACAGTACGAAATAAATTATCTGCTAATTCTTCACTTCCCATATTATCTAAGATATCTTCTCTATATCTTAGTCCTTTTCTTTTAGCAATATCATCGGCTGTTTCTCCTCCATATAGTCCTTTATATCCAGCATTATGAAATTTATCAAAGTTTTTTACTCCAGCTTTTTTAGCGGTTTGATTAAGTGCATGATTACCTTTTCTTGTTAAATTTCGGTTATAAAATCTTTTTTCATCTTCAGTTAACAAGTTATAATCTTTCTCACTTAATTCTTGGCGTCTAGTTTGAATAGCAAAATAAGTTTGTCCTAAAGCTACTACTTCTTTTCTAGGATCAGAATTTTGTACAATTAAATAACATATATATCTTGATAATTTATAATCTTTAATAATTTCTTCTTTACCTTTTCCTGTCTTTATTGGCTTGTTGACCTCAACAACCCAATCTTCATTATTTGAAACGCTGTTATTTGCTGATATTATTGCTTTATCAATTATTTTTTTGAAATTTCTCCAATCTGTATATTCTAGTATTTTGGATAATTCTCTAGCATACCAATATTCATTTCCATATTCATCCATATGTTTAATATCTTCAAAAGTTTTATTGTTAATTTCTAATTCATTCATAATATCATCCTTTCTAGTTTTTTGAAGTTATACTAATTATATATAATGAACATTTGTTTGTCAACGGCTTTTAAATAAAAAAAAGATTTATTTAATCTCTTGTAAATAAATCTCTTGTATATACTTTTTTCTTTACTTTATCTAATGTCTCATCTAAACGATTGGCTAAAATAACATCAGATTTTTTAGAGAATTCTTCAAAATCAGAGAAAACACCACAATTATTAAAAATCTCTTCTTTAAGTGTTGGTTCATAAATAATCACTTCTGTATTATTATTTTTAAGTCTTTCAATAATTCCTTGAATAGCGCTTGCTCTAAAGTTATCAGAATTAGTTTTCATTGTTAAACGATATATTCCAACTACGTCAGGATGCTTTTCCAAAATCATATCTGTGATATGATTTTTTCTAGTATCATTAGCTTTAACAATGGCTTCTATTAAATTTTCAGGTACATCTTTATAATTAGCTAAGAGTTGCTTTGTATCTTTAGGAAGGCAGTATCCACCATATCCAAAGGATGGATTGTTATAATGGTTTCCTATTCTAGGATCTAAACTTACTCCTTCAATGATATCTTTTGTATTTAATCCTTTTATTTCTGCATATGTGTCTAATTCATTAAAATAAGCTACTCTAAGAGCTAAATAAGTGTTTGCAAAAAGTTTAACTGCTTCTGCTTCTGTACTATTCATAAATAATACTTTAATATCTTCTTTTAAAGCTCCTTCTTTTAAAAGATTAGCAAATTCTTCTGCTCTTTTACTTTTTTCTCCTACTATAATTCTAGATGGATATAAGTTATCATATAAAGCTTTTCCTTCTCTTAAAAATTCTGGTGAAAAGAAAATATTATCGATGTTATATTTCTTTTTCATATTTTCTACAAATCCTACTGGTATAGTAGATTTAATAACCATAGTAGCACTTATTCCCATACTAATTACTTTTTCAATTACATCTTCTACACTAGATGTATCAAAGTAATTAAGTTCATCATCATAGTTTGTTGGTGTACTTATAATTACAAATTTAGCATCTTTAAATGCTTCTTCATAATCTAAAGTTGCTGTTAAATTTAATTTTTTTTCTTTAAAATATTTTTCTATATATTCATCTTTAATTGGTGATATGCGTTTATTTATCATATC
>CACZQZ010000101.1 GCA_902783405.1 uncultured Erysipelotrichaceae bacterium | reverse complement strand
TAGATGATAAAATAATAGGTTATATATATGGATATTTGATTAAACAAAAAGGTATTTTAATAAACAATACTTCAAAAATAGATGCTTTATATGTAGAAGAAGAATATAGAGGAAACAAAGTAGGGGACACTCTTATAAAAAAATTTAAAGATTGGTCTAAAGAAAAAGATGTGAAAACTATTGAAATTGATGTCTGTGCTCAAAATGAAAGTGCTAGAAAACTTTATTTAAATAATAATTTTAAAGAAAAAAAGATTACGATGGTTACTGAAGTTTAAATTTTTTAATGTACAATATACAGAACTATGATATAATATATTTAAGTTAACGGATGGTGGAGTAAATGAATAATTTTTGTAAAAATTGTGGTGTAGAAATTAAAGAAGATAAAAAATTTTGCCCTAATTGTGGTTTTCAATTAAAAGAAGACACTAAAATGCAAATACCTGAAAAGAATTATTCCGATATAGAGAAAATATTAGCATTTGTTGGATTTATAATTGGTATTATATTTTTTATTATTCCTATTTTAGGTGGAATTAATGCTTACTTTAATGGAGATTGTTCAGAACTGCCTTGTATTAGTCATTATGTGTATGGTATGGATGCATTTTTTTCTACTATTTTTAGATATTCATTATTTATGTTTCCTACATATATTTTAGGAGAATTTTTAATATATAATTTTATACACATTTTTTCAAATAAAAAGAATTCTACAAATACAAGAAATTTTGCAAATCCGAAGAAGAAAAACACATTATCGTTATTTGGATTTATAATCGGTATTATCATATTTATTCCAGTATTAATACTTCTATTAATATCATTATTATCGTTATTAATAGAAGTAATTGATGGATTTAGAACACTTGATAATTTTATTAATGCTTTTTTAATAACGATTCTAGGTTATTCGATATTCTTTTCTCCAATATTGATTTTAAGTGCATTTTTAATACATAATTATATGCATAATTTTAAAAAAAAGAACAAGAATTAATAATTATTTTTTGACATTATTACTTTTCTTGATTTTTAGTATAATTTAAGATATATTATATATAGATGAAAGAAATTTCATATAATAAAAAAGGGAAGACCTAGTTTAGAAGAGTTAGGTACTATCCCAAAGTTTTAGGTTTTAGTACCGACTTATATAGTTGGTACTATTTTTTGATTGAATTTAATATATAAAATTATTAAAAAAAGTTATTTTCTTTTATCGAAATAACTTTTTAATTATTAATTTTTTCTAATTCATTTTTAAATATTAATTCAAAATCTGAGATATCTATTTCTGCTTTATCCCAATCATGTCCATATCTTTTAAAGAAATTAAGCAATAATTCTATTTTCATCCATTCACCGTCATAAATCATTTTGATTAATCCTGCTAATTTATTAACCATATATTTATTTAAAGTTTTCATGTCTTCTTGTGATAATTGATGATTTGCATGCATATCTTCTACTGGACCATTCCTAAATATATAATGAGTTAATGCTTTAGAAATATAATCTATATTTTCTTCTTTACATAAACGTTCTTTAGAATGTTCATTTAATATTTTGAGTTCTTCCTTATGATTCATAGAAAAAGTTTTGTATAAATGAGTTGCGGAATTTAATTTAATATTCCATTTATGTCTTTTGCTTGTAACTTTACTTGGTGATACATCATAAAGTTCTGCAATAGTATTATTACTAACATATTCATCAAAGAACAATTCTTCTAATTGTTCTTTGGTTATTTTATCCCAATTTAATTTATTTCCATTTTCTTTTTGTTTTCTTAATTCTTTATAAGTATAAATCAAATGAATAACCTCCAACTTTAATTAATATTCTTATTTTTTAATTAATGATAATCCACATAAATCGTTACATCCATATGGAGCAACAACGTTTCCAACATTACTATAAATTATTTGATCAAAATATCCAAAAGAATCTAAATATTTTTTTATTTCATTCATATCGACATCTTTTTGAAATAAATTTCCAATAACACATAATTCTTTTTCATAATTTTCTATAGTATTATCATTTACTATTTCTTTTACCATATTTAGCATACCTTTTTTATTATTACTTCTAAATATTTTATTTAAATATAATTTACCATCATCATCAAAATCAACTCTAAATTTTAAAGCAATCATCTTTAATAATTTTGAAGACAACGTAAGTGTTTTTTGACTTAAATGGTTATTTTTAGAATTATCTCTTCCACTTCTAATAAAACCTGTAGGATCTGGAACATAGAAAAAGGATTTTACTTTTTTCTTTAATTCTTCTAATTTTTTAACTTTTTCATCGATGCTTAAATTGCTATTCATAATCATTTGATAGCTTCTTTCAAAATACATTGTTCCACCAACTGATCCCGTTTGTGAATCTATGACATGTACTTTATTTTCATATTCTTCATTTAATTCATTTGCGACCATATTAGCATTATTGACGCTACTAGAACTAATTCCACTACCTAAACTTATGTGAATAACATCTTTTCCACTATCCAATATTTTTGAAAATTCTTCTACATAATCTGTAAGTAGGGGAGCAGATGTTTTATATATTTTTTCTTGATCTAATATGATATCTTTTGCATTTACTTCATTATCCTTATAAGCATGATTTAAACTATCTGTTATTTGATCTTGAAGTACAATAATATCATCATGATAAGGTGGACACATTCCACTATCTGTTGTTAATATAAAATCTTTCATTTTAATCACCTCTGAAATGTCTATATTATAACTCTTTATCCATTAAAATACAAATAAAATATGAAAAAAAGAAGATTAATCTTCTTTATATTTAATTACAACATAACGATTAGGTTCTTCTCCTTCACTTTTTGTTGTAAGCATTGTATATTCTCCTATAATATTATGAACGTATCTTCTTTCATAAGAATTCATACTATCCATTTTAACATCTACTTTTGTTTTAATAACTTCATTTGCTAATCTTCTAGTTAAAACTTCTAAATGTTTTAATTTCTTTTCTTTGTAATTTCCAATATCTAAATTAACTTTAATATTAAAGTCACATGTTTTTACAATAGCTTGTTTTAAAATAATTTGAAGTGCTTTAAGTATTCTTCCATCTTTACCAATTAGAATAGAATTATCAGTACTATCGATACTAACTTTGAATATATCTTCTTCTATTTCAACATTTGTTTTAATTTCTAAATTCATAAGTGCTGCGATGTTATCAAAGAATTCTTTTATATAATTTGCAATATCTTCTTTTTTAACAATATTTAATTTTACTTTTTTGCCTTTAAATAATCCACCATTTTCTTCTGTTGCTACAAATAAAATATCTTTTTCTTCTATATTGTTTTCTGTTAAAAATTCATTTAATATTTCTTCTTTTACTTTTCCTTCTACTTCATATATTTTCATTTTACAGCTCTCCTTCTTTTTACGAGTAAATTTTGAATAATGGTAAATAAACTATTTGAAATCCAGTACACAGCAATTCCGGTTGATATACTAAAGGAAGCAATTCCAATAAATACGACCATAAATGTACTCATCATTTTCATTTGTGATTCTTGTTCTGAGCTCATTGTTGCAGTTGAATTTAACTTAAATGAGAAGTATGTCATAGCAACTACTAAAATAGTAAAGATTAAGTATAGATAATTTCCTTTTGAAAGTGCAATTGAAGGGGTTGTTCCTAACTCAAATCCTAAGAATGTATCTTCATATATTGCTGGAAGTCTATATAGAGCTTCATAGAAAGCAAAGAATAATGGTATTTGAATAAATGAGAATAAACATCCTGACATTGGATTAATATTATATTTTTTATATATAGCAAGCATTTCTGTTGATTTTTGCATCATAATGTTTTGATCATTTTGATCTTTTCCAGCATATTTTTTTTCTAATCGATCAAGTTCTGGTTTGGCATTTTTCATGTTTTCTGATTGCATAGCTGTTTTTTTCGTAACAGGATAAAGTACCATACGAATAAGTAATATAACTATGATAATTGCAAGTCCATAACTTTTAAATGTTTGTCCTACTTTTAGGATTAACCAAGCTAATGGTTTTACAAAAATAGTATCCCAAAGTCCTTCATAAGAACCATCTGTAATAGAATAACTTGTACATTTTGGTAATTTAGAAATTTTTACTTTTTTTTCTTTATATATTTTTATTACGTTTTTATCTTCTGGTTGACATAGAATATTTGATGGTAAATTTTGACCAGTTATTTCATTTTTGATTATTTTTCCATCTTTATCTTTTAAATACTTTGTACATCCGGTTAGAGAAAATACAAGTAAAATCATGATTATAATTTTAGTGAAATTCTTTTTCATTTTCTTCTCCTTTATATATATTTATTTTTTTTAAAGCTTTTTCTAAGTCTTGCTTCATTTCTTGATATGTTTTATCTACTATCTCCTTCTTTACCATTATAATACAATTAAAGGAATTTTGATAGTCTTTTTTATCTAATATATCTTTTATTTGTCTTTTTATTTTATTTCTTTTAACAGCATTTCCAACTTTTTTTCCTACAGAAATACCAAATTTATATAAATCATTCGTATTTCTTTCTATATATATGTTGTAATACTTATATCTTAAAGGCCTTATACTTTCTATCATACGATTAAAATCATGATTTTCTTTAAGTATATTCTTTTTTTTCATTAAAATTCCTCCTAAGAAAAAATCACTGCATCGCAGTGAATTATATTAGTGAACTAAAGCCTTACGTCCATGTCTTCTACGGCGTGCTACGATACCAGATTTCATTCTTGCCATAAAACCTTGTTTTTTAGCTTTTTTTCTATTATTAGGTTGATATGTTCTTTTCATTTTCACACCTCCTGAGCTATAAAAAAATCTCTTTGCTACATAATTATATATATAATTGATGAATTTGTCAACGAAAATTGATGAAAAAATTAATTCTAAAATTAAAATATTTCTTAAATCAATTATTAAATTTTTCCTTTATTTCATTTAACTGATTATTTTTTATTAATTTGTCATTATAGGTAATAAATATATTTACATTATTTTTTTTATGATAATCAAAATCTGTAAATGCACTTTCAATACCATCAATTTCAAGTAAATCTTCAATCATGCTCATTAAGCAATATTCACAACATAAATCTTTTATAACAATTGTATCTTTTTTGTTTTTACTATTACGATGTTTATCAAATGAAAAAATGAAAGGTCTTTTAGTGGTATCTAAATATAGTGAAATTTCTATTATTAATAATTTCAAAGAAATAATTGATGAATCATATTCAACATATATTTCATCATTTTTTCCATCAATCTTTGAATCAATGACACCATTTAACGAATTCAAATAATTTTTTAAATCATCATTAAAAAAGTTAGAACCATCAATTTTCAAAGTTAATTTTTCCATTATGAAATCACACCTTTCATAAATATTATATCTTTAATAATATATTTAGTAAACTATTAAAATATATTTGCTATAATATTCATGATAACAATCATTATTAATATGAACATATATGTAGAAGTTTAAGTTGTATCATTATGTTATTGCATTCCTTCTTCATAAATTTTATTACAATCATAAATTTTTTTACCTTAAGCATCTTCATATTTTTCACAATTATTATCTGATACATTAACATAACATTTTTTTATATGAGCAATAGTAACAACATCCAATTATAGCACCATCTTTTTTTTTATCTAAATATTTACAACTTGAACAATTTATTATATTCCACTTTTCTGAAAATAAAATAACACTCTAATACCTTGGAGTGTCAATACTTATTTTATAAATTATAATATTTCTTAAATCAATCATGAATTTTTTTGTTTTCTATAGTATTTTACTTTTTTTTAAAAAAATTTATAAAAATAAATTATAATGATTTTGTCAATTTAATGGTATTCATTATGGTCCTTACTCTAAATTATATATTTATCAAACACTAGGTATTGATAAAACTAAATTAGTTAAAAAAACATATGGAATAAGTTTAAATACAATTAACTTATATGAAGATAAATTAAATTATTATGGATTATCAATTAGCAATAAATTAACTGAATCACAATTAAATATTCTTAAAGAAAAACAACAAAACATTTCTCAAGATGAAAAATTTTTACACAGATAACATTGTTTATCTGTTTTTTTCATGCTAAAATTAATATAGGTGATACTGATGAATATATTAAATGAATTAAGTAAAAAAAATACATATAAACCAGACTTATCAAATTCCAAAGAATCATTATGAGAACATATATACAAGCACTTAGAAAATTATATAAAAATGAAAGTATTAAAAAAAGATAAAATTCTTAATATAATGATTAAAAACATTTTTAATAAATATTTATAGCAAAAGAGGTGAAAAAGCAATGGAAAAAGAAGAATTATTACAAGTTTTTGATGATAATAAAAATATACTTAATGAAAGCATTGAAAGATCAAAAAAGATGGAATTAAGTAATAATAAAAATTTTATGATGATACTTATATTCATTGAAAATAATGGAAAATTTTTAATTCAAAAAACTTCTAAAGAAAAAGGAAGTAAGTATGCTACTACTGGTGGACATGTTACATTTAAAGATAATGGTTTTACAACATGTAAAAAAGAAATTAAAGAAGAACTTAATATTACTTTAGATGATAATGATATACAATATATAGATACTATGAAATATAAAAATTGTTTTGTAGAAATATATTATTCAAATAAAATAATCAATAAAAATGAAATTAAACTTCAAAATGAAGAAGTTGAAAATATTTATTGGATGAATGAAAAGGAAATAATTAATCTAATAGAAAAAGAACAATTTAGAAAAGGTAACATAGAACCTTTTAAAATGGTTTTAGAATATAAAAAAAATATTAGACAAATATAAGTAACTGAGGTGATGATAATATGGAAAATATAATTATTAGAAAAGCATACCCAGAAGAAGCTGAAAGATTAATTGATATAAATATCAAAGTTTGGAATACAACTTATAATGGACTAATTCCACAAGAAGTAATTGACAAATTACAATCTAAGAATCTGGCTAGAATTGAAAGAAATAAAAAAAGTATAAAAGAAAAAAACAATATTTTTGTTGCTGAAATTGATGGAAAAATAATTGGATATAGTACATATGGAAAGACAAGAGATGAAAATTATACTGATGCTGGAGAAATTTATGCAGGTTATATTCTTGATGACTATCAAAAATTAGGAATTGGTCGTAAATTAGCAGTAGCTTGCATGGAAGAAATGATTAAAAATGGCTATACAACGTTAATAACAAAATGTTTGAAAGGAAATCCTTCAAATGAATTTCATAAATCTTTAGGTGGTGAATTCGTTGGACAATCTACATTTGAACCATTAGGAATTTATGTAGGAATAGAAAATATTTATTATCATAATGATTTATTAAAATCTTTAAAATATAATAAAGATAAAATCGAATATAAAAATATAAGTAAATGAGGTTATGATATATGATATTATATAGAGGAACAAAAATATCATCCTGAATTATCAAATAGAATTAATATTATAAAAAAGGAAATAAAAAATAAATCAAGAGGAGAATTATTAAATAATATAAAATATTTTAAATAGTAAAAGAATGTATATAACGCGTTTTACTTTAAAACAAACATTAAGACAAAAAAATCAATTAAAAATTTAGAATAAAATAGATAACATTGTTTATCTGTTTTTTTCATGCTAGAATTAATATAGGTGATTGTGTGTGTTAGAAGAATACTTAGAAAATTATGTTGAAAAATTATATCATAATCAAAATATTGGTGCTTTAAAACAGCAACAAGGTTTATATACAAAAAAAGACTATTATGAATTATTAAAACCAGTTGTTGAATTAGTAACAAAATATAAAGATTATTCCTTAGAAGAAATCAGAAATATGTTATATTTAAAATCTGGTATAGAACAAAAAGTAAAAGATTTTATTTATAAAAAAGAAATTACTCCTGGTATGGTATTTAGTTATGGTACAAAAAATTATAAAGAAACAATTATTATTGGAAATAGACAAGAAGTAAAATTAGATGAATTTGGAAATATCGTACCTAGTATAGATAAAATGACAGAAGACACTATTTTTGATTTAGCATCCGTAACAAAATTATTTACATCATTAAGTATTTTAAAACTAGTTCAAAATGGTACGATTCATTTAAATGATGAAGTTACAAGATATGCTCCTGAATTTAAAAATTTAAAAGGAGTTACTATTTTTGATTTAATTTCTTTTGGTGTTCCACTTAAAACAAAAGAAAGAGTAGATAATGTAAAATCAAAAGAAGAAGCAGAAAAAATATTATTAGATGTATATATTGATAGAGAAAGTGATAATACAAGACCATATACTGATATGGGTGCTATGGTACTTAAATATGTGATTGAGCATGCTAGTGGAATGAATTATTATAACTTTGTAGAAGAAAATATTTTAAACAAAGTAAATATGAAAGATACTCATGT
>CACZQZ010000100.1 GCA_902783405.1 uncultured Erysipelotrichaceae bacterium | reverse complement strand
TTATTGTATGAAGTTTCCTTCATCTGTATACACTATATCATAAATTTGTATTTTTATCAAGTATTAGAAATTCTCAACAATACTAATCCAAAATTTCTTTCTTAAATGATTCGTTATATTTATTTGTTTACCTAGCTTGTTCTACTAACCTAAGATAAATAAAATGTTTGTAAAAACTTTGTAGCCCACCTTTAGCCTACTCGTAGCCTATAACGCTAGAAATGTTCAAAAATTAATTTTTTAGACATGCAAAAAAGCCAGTATAAACTGACTTTTCGTATCCATACTATCTCTTACTAAATTGTGGTGCTCTACGAGCTGCTT
Organism: uncultured Erysipelotrichaceae bacterium; assembly: GCA_902783405.1. Classification (GTDB taxonomy): domain Bacteria; phylum Bacillota_I; class Bacilli_A; order RF39; family UBA660; genus RUG12867. The sequence continues at coordinate 5,521 of CACZQZ010000100.1, read as the reverse complement.
TTAATCCAGGTTTTTTACGTTCTTTACTTCTTGGATCACGTGTAATAAATCCAGCTTTTTTAAGAACTGTACGATATTCATTATTACCTTCGTCATAGGATAATAGAGCTCTTGTAATTCCTAAACGAATTGCTCCAGCTTGTCCAGAATATCCTCCACCATTAACTTTACAAACGATATCAAATGTCTCTTCATTATTTGTTGCTACTAAAGGTTGTTTTAAATCCATAATATTGGTTTCATATGGAAAGAATTCTTTTACATCTTTTCCATTTACTGTAATATTTCCTTTTCCTGGTGTCATAGAAACTCTAGCTACTGATGATTTTCTTCTTCCAGTTCCAATAAATACTCTCTCTTTTGCCATAAGACCCTCCTATTTAATTTCCATTTCTACAGGTTTTTGTGCTGTATGAGGATGTTCTTCACCAGCATAAACAAATAATTTTTTATACATTTGGCGTCCAAGTCTTCCCTTAGGAAGCATTCCTTTAATAGCTCTTTCAACCATTTCAACTGGATATTTTTCTTTCATTTCTTTTGCAGTTCTTTCTCTTAAACCACCAGTATATCCACTATGATTGTAATAAATCTTGTCATTTAATTTGTTTCCTGTTAAGTTAATTTTATCTGCATTTACTACAATAACAAAATCTCCGCAATCAACATGTGGCGTAAATGTTGGTTTATGTTTACCACGTAAGATGTGTGCTGCCTTAGTAGCTAAACGACCTAAATTAACATCTTTAGCATCGATAACGTACCAATTACGAACAACATCTTCTTTTTTTTGCATAAATGTGCTTTTCATATTTCTTTTCCTTCCTTTATCTACTAATAAACTTTCCCAAGGTTTATTAATAATGGGATTAAAAATGTACCAACTAGAATGATACCCGATTTCATGAAAATTGTCAACTAAAATATTAGATTTTCTTAAAAAAAATAAAAAAAGCATTATGCTGCTTTTTCTTCTTTAGAAAGTCCATATTTTCTATTAAACTTTTCAATGTTACCTTTTCTAGATGCTTTCATTTGAGCACCAGTATAAAAAGGATGACATTTATCACATACTTCTAAATGTAACTCTTCTTTGTTAGAACGTACTTCAAACGTATTTCCACAAGCACAAGTTACTTTTGTTGTTACATAGTTTGGATGAATACCTTTCTTCATAATCTCTCTCCTTCCGCCATGACAAATATTCTTGCCATAGAAATTTATAGCAATCATATTATAACAATTAAAATTTATGAATGCAAGTTTTTTTTAAAAATTATTGACATTTTAATAACATGTTGATATAATGAAATTGTTAATAGATGGTACCTTTAATTAATTAAAGTATTTGCTTATGCAAATGATTTAATTTAATAAATGGTGGTAAAATAATCTAATCTATTAATTAAATCACGACAGAAAGAGGAGACTTTCAGAACAGTAAACAGCCATATCAACGCCATGATTTTGTTGATAGTTCATGTAGCACATGAGCATTGGCTCTCCAAATCAACGGTCTTTAATTATTTATCAGGTGATTATAGGCTGTAAAAAAACTAGACTACGATTGGGTAGTAATTTAAGTTAGTATACTTATATTTGTTTTTTTGATATACTTGTTATCATGGACAGTATATTTTTTTTATGTAAAAAAAATTATCACTTATTGTGATAATTTTATAACATTAAAATGCTGCATCCATTTGTTAATCCAGAATATTTTACAATGTTATTTGTATTGATAAGTTTTCCTGTAGATTTTTCATATAATTTCATATTTTCGCTTACTACATATGCTCCTTCAGTCATTTCATTAATGGCTTTTTTTATTTTTTCTATTGCTTTCGTCATTTCTAAATTGATAGGTAATTCAAGATCAAAATCCTTATCTAATCCAGGAATAAATATATTTATATTAATTTTATTCATACATCACCTACTTTACATATTTTATATATTCTGCATTTCCTTGCTTTACAAGTACTGCCGAATCATTATTTTGCTGTACATTATCTCTAAATGACGAAGGCGCATCTATTAAACTTTGTGAATCAAATCCTTTTCCGACCCAAATTCCAGTTGTTAAATCAAGCATATCATAAAGTTCTGTATCTTCGATATCATCAAATAAAGCAATTGCATCAAATATAATAAATTTAAAGTGTTGATTATTCTTTGCATGTAAAATTAAATCTTCAAAATCAATAATATCCTCATCTTCTTCTCTCAAATTATCAAAATGATTTTGAAGTTTACCATATCCTAATGCTATAATGATGAATTCATTTTGTTCTTCATCTGTTTTCTCATTATATTTCTTTATATTCTTATCAAGAACAGACACAATCTTTTTAAATCCTTTATCATATTGTTTGACATTATCTGGAACTTCAACTTCTTCGTCTAAAGCATTTAAAACAACTACATTCGTATTTTCATAAATACTTAATTGTTTGATTAGTCCTTCTGTAAATTTGATAGAATTTTTTGTTTCAGAAGTGGAAATTAAAGTAATTGGTTTTGAAAAATCATAATAAGCAACCTGCGCTGTCACTAAATTAATACCAAGTGGTACTGAAGATAATGTTGTTTTATAAGGTAATAACATTTCTTGATTTACCTCTAAAGGAATCATTGATACTGGTTTAACATGATTTTTTAAATATTTATTCAATTGATCTAATACATAATCTAAATTTTCTTCTTCCGTTATCTCATCAAAAATTAATGCTGTTTGGAATTCATAAGGAGTATCTTCGATATTGATTATTCCTCTTCCTGGATTTGAAGATGGAATAGGAGGATGATCAAAATATGTATTATAATCAGTACTATCAAGCATATTTAATACAACTTTTTGTGGAAAATTATTTTCAACCCTATATCCTAAACTTGAAATAGAATTTGAAGAAATAATAAAATAAATTCCATATTTTGCGCAATTTCTCGTAAAAGGAGTAAACATATCATCATAAAGATCTTCAAATGTTTCCTTAAATACATCTATATCATAAATCATTACAACTATATTTGGAAAAACACTTTTTCCTTTTTTAACATCTGAAAGAAAATCTCCCGGATTATTAGAATAATATTCTTGACGATTATTCTTTTCAGTTTCTAACATATAGAATAAATATTTTATTTTATCAGAATCATCAATTGTTAAAATATCTCCAACTTGAGGAGCAGATTTAAATTTTTTCAATTTTTCTGACCCTAAATCAATAATATAGAAATTAACTTCATCACAATTATGATGAATAATGGTTGAATAAATAATGGTTGAAAATAAGGTATTTTTTCCACTTCCACTTGATCCAGCTACAAAAGTATTTCCACCTTCTGTAATATTAAGTTTAACATATCCTTGTTCTTGATTTCCAGGATCATCATATTCTCCAATGATGGGTGCAATATTAAATAATTCTGGCTTTATATCATATTTCTTTATAATATTATTACAATAGATATGATCTGGAATATTTTCAAGCCATAGTTGATGATATGTATAATTTCTTTTTTCTGCTTGCTCAATAATATATTTTAGTATATTAGTTAACTCTTCACCTAATTCTTCTTTTTGTTCTTTTACTGATACATCTAAATCACTAATTGTTTTATAAGAATCTCCTGTATTTCCAATAAAAGAAATGTCATTATCTATTTTAGATAAAATTCTATTAGAAGGAATATAAGTTAGTCCAGAATAAGCAGATTGTCCTGAAGTAAAATATTCATCATAACCTACTTGAAGATAAAAACTTCCTGCTTGTTTTAGATAGGCCGCATCCGGTCTTTGAATCATTTCATTACTATCTTCTGAAGTTTGAACTTTACAGCATATTTTAAATTTAGCATTTGACCAAATTTGATCATCTACGACACCACTAGGTTTTTGTGTTGCTAAAATAAGATGAACTCCTAAAGATCTTCCGATACGAGCAGCACTAACAAGTTCGTCCATAAAATCTGGTTGTTGGGCTTTTAATTCCGCAAATTCATCACATACAATAAATAAATGTGATAAAGGTTCCTTAACAGATCCACTTCTATATAATTTTTGATACTTATATATATCTATATTTCCTGTACCTAAATTATCTTTTGTTTCATTAAAAATCTTTTGTCGTCTATGAAGTTCACTATTAATTGATACCAACGTTCTATGCATTTCTGCTTGATCTAAGTTTGTTATTGTTCCAATCAAATGTGGTAATTTAACATTTGTTTTTCTATTTTCAAATGCACCAGCAAGTCCTCCACCCTTATAATCAATTAACACAAACTGAACTTCATCAGGTCGAAAATTTACAGCAAGTGAAAGAATATAAGTTACGATTAATTCACTCTTTCCACTACCAGTCATACCAGCAATAAGTCCATGTGGCCCATGATTTTTTTCATGTAAATCCAAATAAACTAAATTTTCATTTACATCTATACCAATTGGAACAGCTAAGCTTGAAGATAAATTAGAATTATCCCAGCGCATTGGAGCATTCAACTGTTCTACATTACCAACACCATACATTTCTAAGAATCCGAATGTTTCTGGTAAAGTACTCATCTCACTTGCTTCTTGTTTCATTGGTATATTATTAATTTTTCGCAAACATTCATTCATATTAATATCTGTATTTGATATAAATGTTGGTGTAAAATGAGTGATTTCATCACTACTTACATTAGTATGGAAAAAAGTTCCTTCTTTTTCTGATACATCTACAAAATTAACACATTCATTTGGTATATTACCAATTTTCATATCATATATAAGAAGACCAAAACCAATATCTTCTTCATTATCAATAATGTCTTCTATAATATTTAAATTATTATATTTATGGATTGAATCACATATAATAAGATAATAAACATTATAATCTTTTTGTCCTTTTCTTTGATTCAATTCTCTTTCTAATTGTGAAGATAACAACTGTGCTTCTTCTAAATTTGTAGCATAATAACGAATAGAATGGTCATTACTCCAACAATAATTAGATTCTTTTAAAAAGCTTATTTCTGATTTTTCATCTGATGTTAAAATGACTAACTTTAATTCTTTATAACTATGTAAAGTTATTAATTGGAGAAAAATTCCATACATATAATCTCTATACATATTTCTATTTTTTAAAATAAATGAGATTACATTATTTTCTTTTAAGGATAAAACAAATGGTACATCGTGAATAACACAACCTTCTTCAATGATACTATCTACTTCATCTAATAAATCATTATTTTTAGGCATATAATCTGGTTTAGCATAATCAATTTCACAATTTAATGGTACATTACCAATTCCAAGACAAATGTCTAAAAAGTCTGGACTATCAATATTTCTACCAAATAAATCAGATAGTTTATTATCAATAACTCTTTTACAATCTAAAAGAGATAAATTAGTAGTTGTTAAAATCATTTTTTGTTCTTCATTTGCTTTTTGTAATATTTTTCTTTTTGAATCTAAATAAATTCTATATTGTTTTCGATTTTCTTCATTTTCTTTAGCAAC
>CACZQZ010000099.1 GCA_902783405.1 uncultured Erysipelotrichaceae bacterium | reverse complement strand
TTTCTACTTCTTCCATTAATTTATCAAAAAAATATAAGGTGTCTTCTGCTTTTTTCATTGTTTTACTAGAGTCTGTCATAATACTATTTTCTCTTATAAAATAACGGTAACCAACATAATCTATAGATGATACTTTTTTGGATTTTAAAACAATAATTGGTGTAAGTCCAAAATCTTCATGATATCTACCTCTTGTATAAGAAAAATCATTTTCTATCCAAAATTTTCTTTCATAAGCAAATGACCATGCTGTTACAAAGTAATCATTTAAAATAAGCTTTTTAAATGCCTCTTCTCCATTTAAATTTGAAAAAGAAGCGGATATTTCATTATGATTTTCTTTTCCAATTACTTTAATACCATATTTAATTACTTCAGGATGATTTTTTTCTATCTCCTTATTTAAATTAAAAAGTAAATCTTCTTCTATTTCATCATCACTGTCTACAAAAACTAAATATTCTCCGTTTGACCTTTCCACTCCATAATTTCTAGCATCAGATAGTCCTCCATTTTCCTTATGAAATCCTTTAAACCTTTCATCTTTCTCAAACTCATTCATAATTTTTGGAGAGTTGTCTTTCGTACCATCATCTATCATTAAAACTTCAAAATCTTTAAATGTTTGATTTTGAATACTTTTTAAACAATTCTCTAAATACTTTTCCACATTATAAATGGGAACAATAATACTAAATCTTTTCATACATCACCTTTTCATAAGTTCTGTGAGCATTAGTTCATAAAGTTGTTTGTGTTTTTTATTAATAACTTCTAATATAATTCCTGTAATCCAAAGAAGTAAACAAATAACTAAAGAAATTGTAGCAACAATTAAACTTGGAAATCTAGGCACAAGTCCTGTTTTAAAATATTCCATAAAAACAGGTATCACTAAAACAAGAGAAATTAATAGAAATAAACATGCAAAAATATTAAAAAATAAAGATGGTCTATATTCTTTAAATAAAGTAGCAATCGTTTTTAAAACTTTAAATCCATCACTATATGTATTCAATTTAGATGTACTTCCTTCTGGACGATCTCTGTACGTTATTGGTATTTCAACTAACTTAAAGTTTTTGTCTACGGCATGTATAGTCATTTCCGTTTCGATTTCAAATCCTTTTGAAAGTACTGGAAAACCTTTTACAAAAGTTTTACTAAAGGCACGATATCCTGTCATAATATCTTTTACATTATTATGAAATAGTTTATTAATCAAAAATCTAACAATTCTATTTCCAAAATTATGAAATGGTCTTTTATTTTCCTTAAAATAGGTAGATGATAGTCTATCACCAATAACCATATCAGCTTTTCCTTCTAAAACATAATCACACATTTCTTTTGCACTTTCAGAAGGGTAAGTATCATCACCATCAATCATTAAATAACAATCCGCATCAATATCCCGAAACATTGAGCGTATCACATTTCCCTTTCCTTGCTTATATTCATATCTTACAATTGCACCTGCGCATCTTGCAATTTCATCTGTTTTATCCGTAGAATTATTATCGTACACGTAAATATCTGCTTCAGGCAAAACTTTTTTATAATCCTCTATTACTTTTTTTATTGTCTTATTCTCATTGTAACAAGGTATCAATACAGCAATTTTCTTCATTATGATCACCTTTCTAAGTTCATTATAACATGTATGACAAAAGAAGTAAATTCATGAAAAAATTATTTTTTTCTACTTAAAAGGTATGTACAAATTTTTTTGTCATAATATGTATCAGAGGTGATTTATGAAAAAATTCATAGTAATATTATTCCTTTGTTTTCCAATGTTTGTACGTGCTGAAGAAACTAGTCTCGCTAAAAATGCCAAAAGTGCGATTATGATAGAAGCATCTACTGGAGAAGTTTTATTTGAAAAAAATAGTCATGAAAAATTACATCCTGCATCTATGACCAAAATGATGAGTATGCTTCTTATTCTAGAAAATATTGAAAATGGAAATTTATCTTGGGATGAAATGATTACAGTAAGTGAAAATGCATCTTCTATGGGAGGAAGTCAAATTTTACTTGAAACCAATGAACAAATGAGTGTGGAAGATTTATTTAAAGGAATTGCGATTGCTAGTGGTAATGATGCTGTTGTAGCACTCTCAGAACGTATTGCTGGTAGTAAAGAAGAATTTGTAAGTATGATGAATAAAAGGGCTAAAGAGCTAGGACTAACTGATACGAATTTTAAAAATCCACATGGACTAGATGACGCTAACCACTACTCTAGTGCCTATGATATGAGTTTAATAGCAAAAGAACTTGTAAAACATCCTAAAGTCTTAGAGTTTTCTTCAATTTATGAAGACTATTTAAGAAAAGGTACTGAAAGAGAAATTTGGCTTGTAAACACGAATAAACTCGTCAGATTTTATGAAGGAGTCGATGGCCTTAAAACAGGTTATACCAAAGAAGCGGGATACTGCTTAACTGCTACAGCAGAGAAAAATGGAATGAGAATTATCACCGTTGTTATGGGTGAAGAAGATAGTAAAACGAGAAATGCTGAAACAACAGAAATGCTAAATTATGCTTTTTCTAAATATGAACTTGAAACATTACTAACCAAAGAAAGTAGTTTAGGAAAAATTACAATTGATAAGACACTTGATGATACTGTTACTCTAGTTCCAAAAGAAAATATTACATCTTTAAATAAACGCGGGCAAAAGAAAAAAAATCTAACTTACAAAGTCAATGTTGATGAACTTAAAGCACCAATAAAACGTGGTGATACTGTTGGAAAACTAAAAATAAATGAAGATGGTAAACACGTTAGAACCATTGATATTACAGTAAACAAAGATGTGAAACCAGCAAATTATATAGAATTATATTATATCTATTTTAGAAATATTTTAACTGGTAAAATATAAAATTAAACTTATAATGAAGAATATAACATTTAAAAAATAACAGAAAAAGTTATTTTTTTCATTTACAAAAAAATACTTTACATATAGGTTTACAAAAAAGATAGATCTATAGAAGCAATTGAAAATGAAATTAAGCTTGCTCAAAAAGCGTTTATTATGGGAATACCAACGGCTATTCCATATGATATTGTAAAAGTTGGAGACTTATATGGTTCAGTTTTTGAACTTATTAACGCTAAATCTTTACAGGAACTTATCATAGATGGAGCTGATATAGATTCACTTGTAAAAGAAAGTGTAGATGTACTAAAAATTATACACTCAACAAAACTTAAAGATGGAGAATTACCAAGTAAGAGAGAGGAAAAAATCGAATGCGCAAAATATTGTAGTCAGTTTCTTCCAAAAGAAATTGGAGATAAACTAGTTCATCTACTAGAGGCTTTACCAGAAACAAATACTATGCTTCATGGTGATTTCCATATCAAGAATCTTATGAAACAAAATAATGAGCTCATATTAGTTGATATGAATACGATATCAGTTGGTCATCCTATTTTTGAATTTGGAGCGATGTATTCGACATATCAAGGATTTGCTTCTGTTGATAAGAATAATACAAAAGAATTCCTAGGAATATCTTTAGAAGAGAGCAAACGTTTTCTAGAATTGACTTATAAATATTATTTTGAAGATAAGAATCAAGAATACATAGATGATGTATTAGAAAAAGCTAAAATTATTAGTTATTTACAAATTTTGTGGATAAAATCTAATTTCATGGAAAAAGATAATGAAATTCATAAAAAAGATATTGAATTTGCTAAAAATTACCTAATAGAACATGTAAATAAAATAGATACATTAGAATTTTAATAAAATACCTCATATTTTAAATATGAGGATTTTTTTCATTATAAAACTTAAATTTGAATACTTTTAATGATTTTTCATATAGTTAAATAGAACGAAAGTAGGGATAAATATGGATAAAATTGAAATTATGAAAAGCATCAGTGAAAGAACTGGTGGAGATTTATATTTAGGTGTTGTTGGAGCTGTAAGAACAGGAAAATCAACGTTTATCAAAAAAGTTATTGAAAATATGGTCGTTCCTTATATTGAAGATGAGTATGAACGAAAAAGATGTTTAGATGAAATACCGCAATCAGCTCAAGGGAAAACCATTATGACAACAGAACCTAAATTTGTACCAAGTCAGGCTGCTAAAATAAAATTAGATAGTTTTGAGACAAGTGTAAGACTTATTGATTGTGTTGGATATGTTATTCCAAATGCAAAAGGATATGAAGATGAAAATGGTCCAAGACGTGTCAGAACTCCTTGGTATGATGAAGAAATACCTTTTATTGAAGCTGCTGAAATAGGTACAGAAAAAGTAATTAAAGATCACTCTAGTATTGGTATTGTAGTTACTACGGATGGTTCTATTGGTGAACTAGATAGAGATGACTACATCGATGCTGAAGAAAGAGTGATAAATGAACTTAAAGAAATTGGAAAACCTTTTATTGTTATTTTAAATAGTACTCATCCAAGTTTACCAGAAACAGAAAGGCTAGCAAATCAATTAAAAGAAGAACATAATGTTCCTGTTCTTGCTGTTAACATTGAAAACATGAATGATAAAGATTTAGTACATATTTTAAAAGAAGCATTATATGAATTTCCTGTAACTGAAGTTAGTATTAACATGCCAGAATGGATAGCGTGTTTAGATAAAGATAATTGGTTAAAACAAATTTATATGGATAAGATTAAAGAATGCGTAACCCCTGTGGAAAAACTAAGAGATTCTGAACATATTATGGATCATTTTGGAGATTCAGAATATATTGATAAAGCATATCTTTCTGAAGTAAATACCTCTACCGGTGAAATTACGATTAATTTAGATAGTCCTAAAGATTTATATAAAGATGTTTTAAAAGAAATCATTGGAACTGATATAAATACAAAAAGTGATTTACTTGTTTTAATGCAAGAATATAAAGAAGCTAAAACAGAATATGATCAAATTAAATCTGCTCTTAAACAAGTAAAACAAACCGGCTATGGAGTTGCTTCCCCCACCCTTATGGATATGAAATTAGATACGCCAGAAATTATTAAACAAGGGGGAAGATATGGTATTAAATTAAAGGCTGTTGCTCCTTCTATTCATATGATAAGAGTTGATGTAGAATCTACTTTTGAACCAATTATCGGTTCTGAAATACAAAGTAAAGAACTAATTGATTATATCATGAAAGATTATGATACAGATCCTTCTAGTATTTGGAAAAGTGAAATCTTTGGTAGAAGTTTAGATAATATTGTTAAAGAAGGTATTCAAGCTAAATTATCTTTACTTCCTGAAAATGCTAGATTTAAATTATCTAAAACTTTATCTAGATTAGTTAATAAAGGCAGTGGTAATTTAATAGCTATTGTTTTATAAACATCTTCGGATGTTTTTTCTTTTAAAAAAGTATTCAAACTGAATACTAAATCATTTTATCAATATCTTTTGGTACTTGATCATTTTGAACAGCTTTAATAATTTTATCTTCTTTTTCTTTAGAAACTGGTTTACCAGTCATCGAACCAAGTTCCCTTATAACTTCTCTAAGTGTTGCCTCATTTTTAAGATCTGATTGTTGTAATTTAGACGCTAAATCTAAAATCGTTTGTTTACTTATATTTGTTTTCTTTTCTACTCTTTTAAAAAAACTATCATTAAACATTTTATCACTCCTAAAGTATTATATGAAAATATCTTTTTTTGGGCATAAAAAAAGCTCTTTATGAGCTATTTAATCGTAAAAATGATTCCTTTTTTTTCATTTTTAACACTTATTTCATACCCTAATAACTGAAGTGTTTTTTTAACAATAGAAAGTCCCAGTCCAAATTGACCTTTTGTTCCTTTTTTATAAGGAGTAAAAACATCGTCTAATATATTATCATCAATATTCGGTCCATCATTATAAAATGTTATTTTCCCATTTCTTATCGTTATGATAATTTCACTTTCAGCATATCTCATAAAATTATTTAAAATATTGTCTACAATAGCTTCCCACATATCATAACTTCCATGAAAAGTTGTCTTTTTGTCCTTAATGATAATTTTCCAAGAAACATCATTTCTTTGTAATTTAAATTTGTCAGAGGAAGATTTGATGAGTTCCACTAAATCCGTACGATCATTATTTTTTAGGTTGGTATCTTTGATATAATTTAATTTATTTAAATATAGTAAGGAGTGTACTTTTTGTTCTAATTTTTGAACTTGTTTTTTAATTATATTTAATCCCTCTTCTTTTTCTTGAATACCGTCTTCCATTCCTTCAATATAAGAAGAGATAACCGTAAGTGGGGTTTTAAAATCATGAGAAATATTTTGATACATTTGATTTTTATATTCCTCTTCTTCTTTTAAATAACGTTTCATATTATCAATCGCAATGGATAAATCATGAAACTCATCTTCCACATGATAAGTATAAGGTTCATCATCATCATGAATATTTTCGATTTTTCTTTTTAAATAGCCAATTCTTCTAAGAGTTCTTCTTGACCATATCAGCATTAGTGTAAGTACAATAATAAAAGTAAAGAGTAAAATTGGCATAATGATAATTAATATATCATTACTCATTTCTATAATTGAAGAGTTATCAGTAAGTGCAATTTTAAGTGTATTATTACTATAGGATTTATAGTAATAATATGTTTTTCCATGATATTTAAATTTTCCATAATTATTATTTACTCTTTCTTTGATTTGTTCTGGGGTTAAATCAATAATTTTTTTTAAATTATTGGTATATACTTTTTCGTTTCCTTCGAAGTATAAATAAGAAATATCGGTATCAATATTATAAGAGTTATCATCTACAAAATTTAAAGGTTCACTTAAATTCTCATAGAGTATTTTTTCATAAATAGGTGTTAGCGCTTTAGGAAGAACTACACCTACACTAATAAAAATTACAGAAAAGATAGTAATGGCTAGTATAAAGTTTTGTTTCGCTAAATCAATTTTATATTTCATGATAATCTGTATCCATATCCATAAATTGTACTGATTCTAAGTTTTTTCATTTTTTTTCTAAGTCTTCTAACCAAATCATCTACAACTCTATCACTACCAAAATAGTCATTTCCCCAAACTTTGTTTAATATATCATCACGACTAAAAGATTTATTTTTATTATTTAATAGGAGTAGTAGTAAATCAAATTCTAATGTAGTTAAACAAAGTTCTTTATCTTCTTCTAATACAATTCTTTTATCAATATCGATGATATAATTTTCGTACGTAATTTTTTCTGATATATTTTTATAAACTCTTTTGATAATTTTATTAACTCTAAGAACAAGTTCTTTAGGAGAATATGGTTTTGTAATGTAATCATCGCTTCCCATTTCAAGTCCAATAATTTTATCTAATTCTTGATCTCGTGCAGAAGTAAAAACTACTGGTATATTATCATCTACTTCTCTAATTTTTTTTAGTAAATCATAACCACTCATACCTTCACCTAACATGATATCTAAAATCCATAAATGAATTTCGTCATGAACATGTTTTACTGCATCTTCTCCATTTGTAAAGCTTAATACTTCATATCCTTCATGTTCTAGATAATTTTTTATCAAATGATTTAAATTTTCTTCGTCTTCTACAAAACCTATTTTGTACATAAAATCGCCTCGATATTATTATATCATGGAAAACTTTCGTTTTCTATGGTTCACCTACTTAGGGAGTTTCTTTTATTTTTTTGATTTTTTTCTATCTTATCACCTCCATCTTGATTTCATTATAGAAAAGGATTGTGGAGATAATGTGCGCAAATTATGGGAAATTGTGAAAATATGGATTATACTTTATTTCATAATTTAATGTTGTTTTTTCTCCATGTCCAGGATAAATTGTAACATTTGGGTATTTTTTTATTTTTTTGATACTTTCTTTCATATCAAAAATATTTCCACCTAAATCTGTTCTTCCTATACTTTCTTTAAATAGAAAGTCTCCTGTAAACATAACATTTTCTTCTTTAAAATAAAAAGTTACAGAATCACCTGTATGACCTTTAGTTTTTATTATTTCAAATGTAAAAGGATTTATAATTACTTCTTTTTCTTTTGTTTCATAATCATATAAAGGTACTTTATATTCTTCTAAAAGTTGTGGAAGAGCTCCTACATGATCAAAATGGTGATGTGTAACTAAAATGCCTATTAATTCTTTTTCTCTTATTTCTTCTTTGATTTTTTCATATTCATCACCAGGATCTATAACAATTACTTTTTCATTCTTAGATAAGATATAACAATTTTCTCTAAGTCTTCCTACAATAATTCTATTTATCTTCATGAATTTCACAGCCTTCAAAGATTTGTTTTAAAACCATTTCTTTTACTTCTTTATAAACAGGTGCTCCACTTGCTTTTTTGTGTCCCCCTCCTCCAATAGAAGTTGCTACTAAAGATACATCAACATCTTTATTTGTTCTAAAACTAACACCACCGCCAAAATTAATCATAACAATAAAATCATATTCGGGATGTCTAAGCGATAAGGTATTTCCTAGTTCACTACGATATTTTTCAGAAAACACAGCGCCAAAAGTATAATCTTTCCATTTAATTTCAAAAAGTTCTTTATCTTTTCTATCAATATATTTTTCTATCTTTTCTTCTTCAATAGCTAGTATTTTCTTTTCAAAGGTTGAAAAATCGAAATGTTCTTGCTTTCTTAGTTTTTTTACCATAGAATTTATATATCTTTCTTTTCCATAGATTGTAAATAAATCTCCTAATCTTTTAGCTATTAAATTTTCTTTTTCTTCCCAATGCCATAAATCTAAATCTTTAACATGATTTGTATATTCATCTAATGCTTTTGTTTTGATTTCATAATTTTTACATAAGTATTTATAAAAAAGAGTTGTTCCGCATTCTTCAATATTGATTGTAACATATCTTTTTTTAACTGCAAATAAATGTGTTTGATGATGATCAAATACTTTTATTTTTCCTTTATATTTACTTTTTTCTAATGCTTCATAAGATTTTTCTGAAACAGTTAAATCTATAATATATACATTTTCATAGTTTTCATCTTGTTTTATAACTTCTTCAATAATATTATCTAATTCATAAATTTCAGATAATTTATAGTCAAATTTTCTTTTGGTTAGTTTATATAAAATAATAGGACTTACTCCATCTACATCAGCACTATGACTAATAATTAAATCTTTCATATAATTCCTCTTTTCTACTTATTTATTGTATCA
>CACZQZ010000098.1 GCA_902783405.1 uncultured Erysipelotrichaceae bacterium | reverse complement strand
TTACCATTCAAATATTTTTTTAAATTCGTCGTATTTTCATATCTTATATTATCCACATATCCACTAGCACCTAAACCAAATCCATAATATTCCTCGTTTTCCCAATATGTTAAATTATGTTTCGATTCAAACCCACTTTTTGCATAATTACTAGTTTCATAATGAATAAAATTATTCTTTTTTAATGTATCTTGAATATATAAATACATCTTTTCGTCTATTTCTTCATCAATGGGATTTACTTTTCCATAAATCTTCGTATGTGGTTCAATCATTAAAGAATAACAAGAAATATGTGGAATATCTAAGCTTATTATAAATTTTAAATCTTCTTTTAGATCCTCTAATGTTTCATTTGGAAAACCATACATTAAATCAATATTAATATTCTGAAAACCGATTTTCTTAGCTACTTTAATTTTTTTTATAACTTCTTCTTTGGTATGCTTTCTTTCTAAAAAAGATAAATAGTTAGGATGAATTGTTTGTACTCCAATACTAAGTCTATTTACTTTATTCTTATAAAATAATTTAAGTTTTTCTTCTGTAATACTTTCAATATTACATTCCACTGTAAACTCTAGTTCATCAGATAAATCTAACTCTTGAATAATTTGAAATAATCTAGTTAGTTCTTCTATATCTAAACTACTTGGTGTTCCACCCCCAATATATAAAGTTTTAACTTTTTCATGATGATATTTTTTTTTAATCTCTTTTTCTAATTCATTCAAATATTTTGAAATCCAAGGTTTATAATAATAAAATTTACAAAAATCACAGTAAGAACAAATATTAATGCAGAAAGGAATATGAATATAAACCGATTTCATCTTGTCTTTCCTTTTTTATAATCTTTTATTTCTTTTAATAATTTTTCAATTGTAAAATCTTTATCTGTTAAGTCAGATGTAAAACCTTTAGGTATTCTTCTGTTAATATAACGTCTAACTTTATGAAAGTTTGCTTTTCTAGGATCTTTATATGGAAGCTTTTCTATAACATCATATGTTAACTGATAAAATGGTATGGATAAATTGGTATCATTCTTATTTTCAAAAGTATCTATAGAAGGGATTGTTTCATTTTTTAATTCTATTTTTTGTTTATTTTTTAATTCTTGTAAAATTTCTTTATAATAACTTTTTGCTGAAAAAGGAATCATTTTTACCTCGAATACATCACTTAATATTTTGACAAATTCTTCATATGTCTTTAATTCATCTAAAAACTCATTAAGTTCTTGAATAGTTAAAGATTTAAAATCTTTTTCAAGTAAATTATAGCCATTCATTTTTTTATAAAGTTCATTGATTTCTTCTTCAGTATTATCGTAGCACACTCTTTTGAGTGTTTCCAAATCTACAATTTCTATCCTTTTCATCCAATCACCATCTTATCTACAATTATAGCATGCATTTTTTTATAAGTAAATTCTTTACTTTGGAAAAATAATTTAGTATACTATTTGAAATTAAGTGAAGAGGAAAGAAAGATATGAAAAAAAATGAAAACAAATTTTTGACTATGGATAATATGTATGTTGGTATTCAAATAGAACAATTTAATCAAGAAAACTATGATGTGGTAAGTTTTAAAATTCTTGAAAAAACGCCTTACTTTATCAAAGGAAATAAAAACGTACAAATATATAATGATCCATTCATGGAAACAAATTACTATTTAATGCGGGATGATAATACTTTTATTCCTATGAATATTCATAATTCTGAAGTTGTAATTTATTTCAAACATTTAAAATCTTTAAATGAGATTTTCAATAAATGCACTTTTAAATTAAGAAATTGTTCTAACATAACAATTCAAGATTTTTTATCTTATCGAATTTCTATAGAAAAAATAAAAACTATAAATAATTTTTCTAAAGAGGACCTATTTTGTTTAGAAGACATGATTTATAATTTATATTGCTACGCTTATGAACGTTGTGTTCGTGAAGAAATAGACAACGATGATGACTTTGATCCACCTAAAACAAAGAAAAAGAAAAATCCAAAAAAAGAAAAGTAACGCTACTTTTCTTTTTATAAACTCTTAACTTTGTTTAATTCATCAAAAATCTCTTTTTTTTCATCATGGGAATTGATAATAGATAAAATTTCATTATATTTTTGCTCACCTATTTTATTTTTTACCATATCATCTGTAAGAGTTCTAACTAAAAAGCCATAATTTATATTACACTCTTCTAAAATTTTAAAAATTTTTCCATTGTACATATAAAAAAGTGTTAAAATTTGATTTATTAATTCTCTTTTGGAACTTATGACAGCTCCTTGAAGAACTTGTTCCGCCCTCAGAAATCCTTCTATTTTTAATATGGAATCTTCATTTAAAATATCTCTTAATTCATTTGCTTTTAAAGATGATTCAATATAACAATAAGAATATTTAAAACCTTGTTTTCTTAAATACTCTGCAGTTTTTTGAATATTTCCATGACATTTAATGCAAGCCATAAAAATATCTAAAAGTTTATTTTGATATGGTGTTATAAGTAATTTTTCCTTCATCAATTTGATTTTTTCACCATTTTTTACATAAGTTTTATAAGTATTTGTTCCATAATTTCTTTGCAAATTTTTCATTTCTAAAGACTTTTCTCGGATTTTCTTTTGTACCTCAGAATCATAATTTTCTTTAAAAAAAGGATCTTTTAAAACTTGATATGGTGTTTTATATTTAGAGTGTAAACAAAGTTCCGTAATATCATAATAATTTTCTAAATATAAAGATACAAATTCATCTAACTCTTTATATTTTCGTATTCTTTTTTTATTTTCATTTATATTTTCCATATTCTTTCCCCCTACGTAGGTTATTATTATACATAAAAAAGAGGACTTGTCAATCCTCATCCATAGTAAGAACAGATAAAAATGCTTCTTGTGGAACTTCTACACTTCCAACCATTTTCATCCTTTTTTTACCTTCTTTTTGTTTTTCTAATAATTTCCTTTTTCTAGATACATCCCCACCGTAGCATTTTGCTAAAACATTTTTTCTCATAGCTTTAATGTTTTCTCTAGCAATAGCTTTAGATCCAATAACTGCTTGAACTGGAACTTCAAAAAGTTGCCTTGGAATTTTTTCTTTTAATGCATTTACAATTGCTCTTCCTCTTTTATAGGCAAAATCTTTATGAACAATAATGCTTAGTGCATCTACCATTTCACCATTTAATAAAATATCCATTTTTACTAAATCACTCGGTTTATATCCTATAAATTCATAATCAAAGGAAGCATAACCTTTTGTATATGATTTTAATTTATCAAAAAAGTCATATACAATTTCTGATAATGGTATTTCATAATGAATATTTACTCTCTTTTCATCTAAATATTCCATTGAAACGTAAGTACCTCTTTTATTTTGGCATAATTCCATAATAGAACCAATATATTCACTTGGTACAAAAATATTTGTTCTAATATAAGGTTCTCTAATTTCTTT
>CACZQZ010000097.1 GCA_902783405.1 uncultured Erysipelotrichaceae bacterium | reverse complement strand
TGGCTTTAAAAGAAAAAACAGCTTTAACACTCGCTTCACAAGATGAAGATACAAGAACATTTATTAGAAGCCTTTTAGAAAACCAATATTTAAAAATTGAAGAGACAAATGATATCATTGGTACGGAAGTATGTGGTGCATATAAAAATGTAGTTGCAATTGCTTCGGGTATTGTAGAAGGATTAAATGTAAGTATATCAACAAAATGTAGATTTTTAACTGACTCTTTTAAAGATATGGAAAAATTGATTACTTCTTTAGGAGGTAATAAAGAATCTATCAATTCTTATGCCGGTTTTGGGGATTTCATTTTAACTTGTACAAGTGATAAAAGTAGAAATTTTACATTAGGAAAAATGATTGGATTAAAAGAAAGTAAAGAAAAAATAAATGATTATATTAAAAATACTACGATTGAAGGTTTATACACTTTAAAATCTATTCAAAAAATTATGAAAGAAAAAAATATTGAACTTTCTTTAATTCCTATTTTATCTTCTATTATTGATGGAGTAGATGCAGAAAATATCTTAAATATATAAAAAAATCCTTAAATAAGGATTTTTAAAATGTTAAAAATTTGATAAAAGTAATTATAACTGATATATAATAGAATGAAACCAGCTATAATTGTTATAAAAAATAAAATAAGTGTAATAAATAATTTGATTTTTTGATTTCTTTTTCTTTTCTCTTCTATCTTTTCTAATTTAATAATTCTTTCTTCTAACTCTTTTATTTTTTCTTCCATATCATACTCCTAAAATAAATAGTTCTAATGCAAAGTCTTTATTTATGTTTCCTCTTTTTATATCTACATCTAATTTTTCTAGTTGTTCTAAATAATATAGTAATGTAGAAGATGAATATTTATATCCTTTTTCTAATGCTTTTTTAACCCTAAAAGGATGAATTTCAAGAAGTTTTGCGATATCATTTTCTGTATATCCTCTACTTCTTAATTCTTTAGATTCATACATAATTCTAATTTGACCCGCAAGCATAACAATAACCGCAATTGGTTCTGTATTTCTTTTAAGTAATTCTTTTAGTGTTTCTAATGCTTTTTCTTTTCTTTTGTATAAAATATCATCGATAAATTCAAATATATCTAAAGATATGTTTTTACTTGTTAACTTTATGACATCTTCTTCAGTTATTTTTTTTTCATCTAATTTATATAATTTCAATTTTTCAAGTTCATTTGAAATTAACTTAAAATCATTACCTACCCTATCTATCAATAATCTTACTGTTTTATCATCCATAATATAATCATCTAGTGAACTTTTTATAAAAGAAAATACATCTTCTTTTTTACATTCTTTTATGATTGAATTTGTTTTTAATGATTTTACAATTTTTTTTCTTTCATCTAATTTTTCTTCTAATACTGTAAAAATTAAAATGGTACTTTTATTTGGATTATGAATATATTCTTCTAGCAAAGAAATATCATCTGGGATTGAACCTTTACCTGTTAAAAATAAGGCATTTTCGGCAATGATAATTTTGGTGGTACCAAATAAAGAATACGTATTTGCATCCTCTATAATATCTTTGATATTACATACACTTAAATCATAGGAAATGATATTTAAATCATCTATTTTTTCTTTTTCTTTTATTTTATTTATTTCTTTTTGAACTAAGAATAAGTCTGTTCCATAAAAAATATACATTATAACATATCCTTCTTTTTTAAAATGTAAGCAATAATTAATGATAAAATTAAAGATGAAAAGCAAATATAGATAAATGCTAAAGGATTCGTTCCCAAATTACCTAGTGGTACATTCATTCCTAAAAAAGATGAAATCATCGTTGGTATGGATAAAACAATCGTAATACCAGCTAAAAACTTCATAATCACATTTAAATTATTTGAAATAATAGTCCCATAGGTTTCAGACATAGAAGTTAATATTTCTCTATAAATAGAACACATTTCAATACCTTGTTTGTTTTCAATAACTGTGTCTTCTAATAATTCTAAATCTTCTTCATATAAATCTAAAATATTTCCTTTTGATAATTTTTCTAATACGACATCATTTGCTTTTAGAGAAGTTAAAAAGTATACTAATGTTTTTTCAATATTGAGTAATTCTAATAATTCTTTATTTGTCGTAGAAGAAACTAATTTTTTTTCTTTTTTATGGATATCTTCATTAACCTGTTTTAATGCTTTTAGATAAGTAGAAGCAGTTTTTAGTAATATCTGAATTAAAAACCTTGTTTTTTTATAGGTATAAAATGTAGATACTTTTCCTTCTTCAAAATCTTTTAAAATGCTAAAATCTTTTAATGATACAGTAATAATATGTAGATCTTCACAGATGATAATACCTAATGGATATGTTTTATATTTATTTTTGATATTGGTGTCTTCCATAAAAGGACCATCAATAACAATTAAAGTGGCTTTTTCTGTTTTTTCTATTCTAGGTAATTCTTCTTCATCTAACACTTTGGTAATTAAATCTTCATCTACCGAAATGTATTTTAAGACTTCACTAATTTCTTCTTTAGTAGGGTTTACTAAATTAATCCAAGTATTTTCTTCTATTGCTTGTATTTCTTTTGTTTCTTTTTGATCTAGTTCATTTTTATATATCTTTAGCATAGACTCACCCTCTCTATTTTATTATATCATTTATTTTGAAAGAAAAAAATAACAATTTGATGGTTTCTTATAATATCATTTAATAATATTTTCATATTTTTTACATATATTTAAAATAAATCTTTTACTTTTTTTAAAAAATGTGTTAATATAAGTGAGATTTTTTTAAAGGGGTGATTTTATGCTTGATAAAGGTGTCAAGTGGTTAGCAGAAGAAGCTTATTTATTAGGTCAAAATCATATATATAACGGTTATTTAAGACTATATAATCGTTCAAATGAAGAACTATCTAAAATTTTTAAAAAATATGATGTGAAGAATAAAGAAGTTTTAACGGTATTAGCTTCATCTGATCAACTTTTTTCTTGTTTTTATGAAGGAGCAAAAAGTATAGATACTTTTGATAGGGTTTATGCAACTTTATATTATTATTATCTTAGAAAATGGTTAATTCTTTATAAAAATAAATTTTATCCTTCTATAGATTTTTTTGAAAATGGAGATAAAAAAATTTATGATTTAGTTTGTAAAATTGAACCAAAAGATTCTAAAGAAAGAGAAGCAAAGTTATTTTGGATGGAATATTTACAATTAAATAAATTTAAAGCTGATCAATACTTTTTTGATGTAGCTGATGTAAATAGAGATGCACCATTCCATCATGAAATGAAAAAAATTAAGGAAATTTTTAATCAAAAACTTAATTTTACTTGCATGGATATGTTAAGTGTCATTCCAATTCGTAAGAAATATGATGTTGTAATTTTATCTAATATGTTAGAATATGTTCATGATGTGAAAGGATTATTGAAATTTAGAGATAATATTGAATCTCTTCTTAAAGAAGATGGAATTGCGATATGTTCTAATAAAAAATATTCAAATGATTCTAGTGAACATAAAAAAGAAGTTGAAGTTCTTACATCAAATCATTTAGTAGAAGATGCTAGTCATCAATACTATGAATCTTTATTTGCTCATAAACAAGATTTAGCTTATTCATACAAATTAAAAAGAATGTAACCATTCTTTTTTATGTGCAAATAAATTTAATAAATAATTTGAGTATTCTTTATATGTTTATCATTAAATAAGCTAATTATTTTACTTCTTCACCACAGAAGATACAATATGTACTATAACTTGGAACTTTTGAGCCACAACTTGGACAAAGTTTTATATCAGATTCTTTCTTTTTAGGTTTTTTCTCTATTTCTTCTGGTTCAAGATCTAAAATTTCAATATCTTCAGTAGAATCATCATTATGTTTTTTCTCTTTATTATCAGTTTCATAAAGATTTTGATTTATTTTCAAAATATCATCTAATGTCTTTGTTGAACTTTTAAATTTCTTTTCTTTGTATTTAGGTTCTTCTTTCTTATCAACTTTTAAAATTTCGTCAATTGTTTTTTCATCTTTCTCTTCTTCTTTAGAAGTAGAATCAATATCTTCTTTTTCATCTTCTAAAGTAGTATCCATTGCTTCTTGTAGATTTTCTGTTTCTTTATCTATTTCTTTTAAAATATTATCTAAATCTAATTC
>CACZQZ010000096.1 GCA_902783405.1 uncultured Erysipelotrichaceae bacterium | reverse complement strand
GAAGGAGCTATGGATGCAGGAAATATGCTAAAACCTATGCTTGCTAGAAGTGAAATTCATGTCATTGGAGCAACCACTTTAAATGAATACAGAAAATATATTGAAAAAGATGGTGCTTTAGAAAGACGTTTTCAAAAAGTTTTGGTTAAAGAACCTAATGTATTAGATACAATTACGATTCTTAGAGGTTTAAAACAAAGATTTGAAGTTTATCACAAAGTAAACATTAAAGATAGTGCTTTAGTAGCTGCGGCAACACTATCTGATCGTTACATCACAGATAGATTCTTACCAGATAAAGCAATCGATTTGATTGATGAGGCATGCGCTACTATAAAAGTTCAAATTGATTCTGTACCAACCGAATTAGATACTTTAACTAGAAAGATTATGAAACTTGAAATAGAAAGAAAATCTTTAAAGAAGGAAAAAGATGAAAGTTCTAAAAATAGATTATTAGAATTAGATAAGATGATTTCTGAATTAAAAATGAAAGAATCAGATTATCGAAAAAAATGGGAAGAAGAAAAATCTATTAATGATAAAATAAATAATAAAAAAGAAGAAATTGAAAAAACTAAATTTACATTAGAACAAGCAGAAAATGATTATGATTTAGAACTTGCTGCAAAACTAAGACATGGTACTTTACCAAAATTAGAAAAAGAATTAGAAGAACTAAAAAAATTAGATTCATCTAAAATATTATCAGATACTGTTGAGGAAGAAGATATTGCTGGTATTATTTCAAAATGGACTAATATTCCAGTACAAAAATTAGTAGGAAGTGAAAAAGATAAATTATTACATTTAAAAGATAATTTACAAAAACGAGTAAAAGGACAAGACGAAGCTTTAACACTTGTTAGTGAAGCTATTTTAAGAAGTAGAGCAGGTATTAAAGATCCAAACAAACCAATTGGTTCATTTATCTTTTTAGGTCCAACGGGAGTTGGAAAAACAGAAGTAGCTAGAAGTTTAGCGTATGAACTTTTTGATGACGAAAGACATATGATTCGTATCGATATGAGTGAATACATGGAAGCACATTCTGTATCTAGACTTGTTGGAGCTCCTCCAGGATATGTGGGATATGATGAGGGTGGACAACTTACGGAAGCAGTAAGAAGAAATCCTTATAGCATCGTTTTGTTTGATGAAATAGAAAAAGCTCATAAAGATGTTTTCAATATCTTACTGCAAATTTTAGATGATGGAAGAATTACTGATTCACAAGGAAGAACAGTAGACTTTAAAAATACCATTATCATCATGACTTCTAATTTAGGAAGTGAATACATACTAGAAAATCATAAAGATAAAAATGAACTTGTTATGAATGAAATGAGACATACGTTTAAACCAGAGTTTATCAATAGAATTGATGAAATTATTATTTTTAAATCCTTATCAAAAGATGTTGTGTCTGAAATTATTGACAAAATTATAGATGAATTACAAACTAGATTACAGCATCAAAAATTAAAAATCATATTAACTGAAAAAGCTAAACAATATATTTTAGAAAATGCTTTTGACGAAAGATATGGAGCAAGACCAATCAAAAGATTTATATCTAAAAATATTGAGACATTACTTGCAGAAGGGATTATCAAAGATGAAATAAAATATGATAGTGAAGTTACTATTGATGTTACAGGTGATAAATTCATAATAAAATAAAATTCCCACAAAAAAACATAATTTTTTCAAAAGATATATGTTATAATAAATATAGAAAGGGTGATGTTATGAGAATTAACATTCGTGGTAGCAAAATAGAAATAACAGATGCTATCAAAAACTATATTGAGGAAAAGATAGGGAGGTTAGAAAGATACTTCGATGCTGAAAATATCACAGCAAATGTCGTTGCTAGAATTGATGGAATCTATCAAGTAGTAGAAGTTACTGTGCCTGCTAAAAATATGATTTTAAGAGCAGAAGTAAAAGAAAAAGATTTATATAGTTCTATTGATAAAGTAACCGATAAAATCGAAAGACAAATTAGAAAAAATAAAACAAAGATGAGAAAAAAATCAAATAATAATATGACAGTTGATTTTAATTTAGATTTTGAAAGTGATATTGATGAAGAAAATAAAATTGTAAAAAGAAAAGATATTACTCTAAAACCAATGAGTGAAGAAGAAGCAATACTTCAAATGGAACTTATTGATCATGATTTCTTTGTATTTAAAAATGCGGAAGATAATGAAATTGATATTTTATATAAAAGAAAAGACGGAAATTACGGTATAATTAGAACAAGTTAAACTTAAACAAGAGATTTAAAGTCTCTTGTTTTTTTATTGACATATTGTCCATTATCTTTTATAATGTATATAGATGAGGAAAACTCATACAATAAAAAAGGATACGTTTGATTACTGCGAATCAGACGTAATCCCTTAATAGGAATGCATCTGAAATCAATTTAATTGAAATCAGATGTTTTTATTATCTAAATATAATAATATAAAGTAATGTAAATATTACTATAAATAGGAGTAATATTATATGCTTCAGAGAATTTTCTCTTTTGGTCATATTATCACCGCCCCTTCTGCAATTTTACAATAAGAGAAAGGGAAAACATCTGATATATTTCAAACGTATCCATATATATTACATCATTTGTATAACATTTGTGTAAATAATTTTCATAAAAATTTAAATAAAAATGAAAAAAACGTGTTTTTTAAAGAATTAATATAAAAATTAGTTGACAAATATTTTTTTTTATCATATAATCTATAACGAAAAAAGGAAAGAAGAAGGATCCACTTCTCACCCGATTACGAAAAGTTTTGGGTTACATGCCAGAGAGAAAAATTGTCTAGGTAGAGTGGATACTTTGTGTATTCACTTTTTATTATCACAATTTGGAGGTGTGAACTATCGCAAGTAAAGAAAGAGATTTGCCAATTAATGAGCAAATTAGAGCAAAAGAAGTTATGCTAATTGGACCAAATGGAGAACAACTTGGAGTAAAAAATATTAAAGATGCACTTACTCTTGCATCCTATGCAGGCTTTGATCTTGTTTTAATGAATGGTAATTCTGTGCCAGCTGTTTGTAAGATTATGGATTACAATAAGTTTAAATATGAAAACAAGAAAAGAGCAAAAGAAAACATGAAAAAGCAAAGAGAAAGTAACTTAGATGTTAAAGAATATAGACTATCTGTTACAATTGATGTTCATGATTTCAACACAAGAGTTAAAAATGCTTCAAAATATTTAGAAAAAGGACACAAAGTGAAAGTTCAAATTAGATTTAAAGGAAGAGAACTTGCTCATACTCATTTAGGAAAAGAAGTATTACTTAGATTTGCTGATGCGGTAAAGGATAATGCCGACATAGAACAAGAACCAAAATTAGAAGGTCGTTTTATGTCTATGTTATTAATGCCAAAGAAAGAAAAATAGGAGGAAGATTATGCCAAAATTAAAAACACATAAGGGAAGCAAAAAAGTATTTAAAATTAGATCTGGTGGAACTATTACAAAATATGCTCCAGGTCATAGACACAATACTGGAAAGAAAAATGCTGCTAGTAATAGAGTAGAAAGAAAAGGTACATTACTATCAAAATCAGATTACAAAAGAATTAAAGAAATTATTTAAGGAGGAAGATTATGCCAAGAGTTAAAGGTGGAACAATCCATAAAGCAAGAAGAAAAAAAGTTTTAAAAGAAGCTAAAGGTTATTTTGGAAGTAAACATAGATTATATAAAACTGCTAAAGAACAATTAATGCATTCTGGAGCTTATGCTTATAGAGATAGAAGAGCGAAGAAAAGAGATTTTAGAAAATTATGGATTACAAGAATTAATGCTGCTTGTAGACAAAACGATATTAGTTATTCAAAATTTATCAATGGACTTGCTAAAGCGAATGTAGAAGTAAACCGTAAAATGCTATCAGAATTAGCAATTTCTAATCCAGAAGCTTTTACAGAACTTGTAAATGTTGCTAAAGCAGCTCTAGAAGGAAAAGAAATTAAAGTTAAAGCAGTAAAAACAGAATCTAAAAAAGAAACAACAAAAGAAGTAAAAGAAACCAAAAAAGAAGTAAAAGAAACTAAAAAAGAAGTTAAAAAAGAAACTAAAAAAGAAAAAGAAGACCTTTCTAAATTAACTGTTGCAGAACTTAAAAAACTTGCAAAAGAAAAAGGTGTTGAAGGATATTCAACAATGAAAAAAGCTGATTTACTTGCAGCTTTAAAATAAAAAGAAAATCTCGAAAGAGATTTTTTTTGGTACCACGTTACGGCGTAGTTAACAGATTTTTAATTATTTTTCCGATATACTTACATTAGCATGGAGTTGATGTAATGAAACTAGAGGCAAATAATTATAAGCCAGAGGAAATTATTAAAATTATTAGAGAGTGGTGTGAACTTACTCAAAAAGAATTTGGTAAAGAAGTAGATATCAAAGAAAGCACTATCAAAAATTATGAACAAGGTAGAAGAAATTATACTTTTAAAACACTAATGGAAATATCTAAAGAATGCGGTGTCATCATAACCATTGAAAAGAAAAATAAAAATTAATTTTCCATAAATTGAGAAGAATCTGTACAAATAATAACATTTGCTTTCTCAATTTTTTTAATTTTTATTTGTCTTGTAATTTCTTCCAAAGTATCTTTTAAAATACTTTTATCTTTTGTTGTAATAATAAAATTAACCGAATCTTTTTTTTCAACAATTTTAAAGAAATTTTGTTTATTCATAGCTCCTCCTTGTAAGTCGTTTTGACACACTAAAAATATTATAAGCATTTTGTGTTATACTGTCAATCTATAAAAAGCCATAACTAAATAGTTATGGCAAATGAATATCTGCGAATATTCTATTTTATATTGGATTTCTTTATTTTTTTTATGCAATTTCTTTAATAATTAAAAAAAATTTGATAGAATATTTTTTAGGAGATGATGTTTATGCATAAATTAGAAATTAAAGATTTATGTGTTGATATAGATGAAAAGCAAATTTTAAAAAACTTTAATTTAACTTTAAAAGAAGGCGAAATTCACGCTATTATGGGACCTAATGGTACAGGGAAATCAACATTATCAAAAGTAATTATGGGAGATAGTGAATATACTATAAAAAGTGGAGATATTTTATATGATGATGAAAGCATTATGTCTTTACCTACAGATGAACGTGCTCGAAAAGGAATTTTTTTAGGAATGCAAATGCCTATAGAATTAGAAGGCGTAACAAACGCAGACTTACTTAAAACAGCACTTCACGATAAAGATGACTTTAAATTAATGAGTTTTATTAAAGAATTAAACAAACATGTGGAAGATTTATCTATGGATAAAGAGATGATACATCGTAGTGTTAATTTAGGATTTTCTGGTGGAGAAAGAAAAAAGAACGAAATCTTACAAATGTACATGTTAAAGCCTAATATCATTATTTTAGATGAAATTGATTCTGGTTTAGATGTAGATAGCCTTAGAATTGTTGGGGAAAACGTTATGAATTATTATAAAGAAAGAAAACCTGCTATTTTAGTTATTACGCACTATCAAAGATTATTAAATTACATAAAACCAGATTTTGTTCATATTTTATATGATGGTTCTATTATTAAAAGTGGCGATGCATCCTTAGGCTTAGAAATAGAAGAAAATGGTTACGATCCATTAAAAGAAGTGGAGTAAAATGATTTTATGAATACAATAATTATAGAGGATGATTTCATTAAAAATTGTTCTTGTCAAAAAAATATTGAAATAAATGAAACTCTCAAAAATGAGTTGTTTTCAGTCAATACCATTGAAATTCATTTCAAAGAAAACGGAAAATTATGTATAAAAGGAAATCAAAAAGAAACAAAATTAAAAATAATTTATAGTGTTGATCCTAATGTAAAAGCAGAAATAATAGATATGAGAAAATTATCAGGTGTAAAAATAGCAGAAGAATATCACTTAAAAGAAAAAAGTGAACTTCACATTATAAAATTTTATGAAGGATTTGATCTTAAAAAACAAGATACAATTTATATGGAAGAAAAAGGTGCTAAAATATTTTATGTTTTAAAATCATTAGCTAGTGGAAAACAAAGATACAATACTATGATTTATCATAGAAATATAGACACAAGTTGTGAGATTTATCATCATGGTGTGAGCAGGGAAAAAGGATGTATCTCTTTTGATGTAACAAACATTATAGAAAAAGGAATGAAAAACACATATGTAGAACAACAAAATAGAATTATTACAAGCAATATGAAACTATGCAAAATAAATCCTAATTTAATTGTTGATGAGCAAGATGTTATTGCAAATCATTCAGCGCATCTTGGGGATGTAGATAATAATGAATTATTTTACTTGATGACAAGAGGAATAAATAAAGAGGATGCTAGAAACTTACTTATTAGAGGATTTTTATTAGATAAAATAAAGGAAGAAGATATATCAGAAATTAAAGATTTTATTTCATTTGATTGGAGGTGAAATGATGCATCGAGAAGATTTTGAAATGTTAAAAGATGGCATTATTTATTTCGATAATGGAGCTACAACTTTAAAACCCAGAGTTTTATCTGAAGCAATTAGTGATTACTATAATCATTATAGTGCTAATGCACATAGGGGAGACTATGATATTAGTTTAAAAGTTGATTCTATGTATGAACATACGAGAGAACTTGTTAAAGATTTTATAGGTGCAAATTCAGCAAAAGAAATTATTTTTACTAGTGGTGCGACAGCGTCTTTAAATCAAATTATTTTTGGGTATTTTAAACAAATTTTAAAAGAAGATGAAGAAGTTTTAATTACCAAAAGTGAACATGCTTCTAATGTATTACCTTGGTTTGAAATGAATGCTAATGTAAAATACATCCCATTGGATGATGATTTTAAAGTTACTTTAGAAAATGTTGAAAAGAGTATCACAGATAAAACGAAAGTAATTAGTATTGCTGAAACTACAAATGTTATTGGAGACGTTCGTGATATAAAAAAAATAACTGAACTTGCTCACAAAAAAGGAATATATGTTCTTGTGGATGGTGCTCAATCTGTACCTCATATGAAAATAGATGTTCAAAATTTAGATGTAGATTTTTTAGTTTTTTCAGCACATAAAATGTGTGGCCCAACAGGAGTTGGTGTTTTATATGGGAAAGAAAAATATTTAAATCAAATGATTCCACTTAATTTTGGTGGTGGAATGAATTCATCATTTGAACCAGATGGAACAAGAATTTATCATGAAATACCAACTTTATTTGAAGCAGGAACACCAAATATTGCTGGAGTAATTGGTTTTGGAAAAATAATCGAATATTTAAATTCTATATCTATGGAAAAAATACAAGTCTATGAAAAAGAATTACGAGACTATTTGATTAAAAGATTAAAAGAAATAGATGACGTCATTATTTATAATGAGAATAGTGAGAGTTCCATTGTTACTTTTAATAAAAAAGATATTTTTTCTCAAGATTTAGCTATTTATCTAAATAAATATAATATTTGTGTAAGAGCCGGAAATCATTGCGCTAAGATATTAAAAGGAGAAATAGGTATAAAAAATACATGCCGAATAAGTCTATACTTTTATAATACGAAAGAAGAAATAGACGCTTTAATTAAAGCTCTGAAAAATCCAGATATCAAAAGAGAAATTATTTAAAAATACTTTATATCTCGTTAAAAATATGATACAATATATCTAGAAATGGATGTTGTAGTATGAATGAGATTTTAAAAGAAAAAAGAAGAAAAAAAGGACTTTCTGGGAAACAAATGGCTAAAAAATTAGGCATTAGTTCACCTTTTTATGGTCAAATTGAAAATGGTCAAAGAAGACTTTCTTATGATATGGCAGTTAGAATAGCTCTGCTATTAAACACAAAACCAGATAAACTTTTTTTTGATCAATATGTTTCTTTAATAAATAAAGAAAAGTAAACATCTTTTAT
>CACZQZ010000095.1 GCA_902783405.1 uncultured Erysipelotrichaceae bacterium | reverse complement strand
GCAAGATTAGCGGCATTATTGTATGACACATACGAGTCGGTAGGTGCAGTAGCTTCTGTATTAAATGCTGCTACAGAGTGAGTGTGATTAGCACTTTGATTTCCTGCATTTACTGCTGCTACAGAATGACTATGACTTCCTGCTCCATTTGTATTTATATTTACACTATGAGTATGCGCTGGCAAGTTACCTATTGCTAATGTTTTTGTTTTACTTCCTCCTGTTTTCTCAACAGTATTAAAATCACTATCTGATGTATCTATTCCAACTAATGATTTTCCTGTTCCAAACTCTTCCCATGTTCCTCCAAATAATGTTGCTGGACTTGTTGGGGACACCGATGTATAAATGCTTCCTACTGGCCAAACCTTTTGCCATATATCATCTGCAGTAAGCCCATATAAATCATCTAGGGCTGCTTTTACGGTTGTCGTTTTATACGATACATTTGTACTATTAATAATTGTATCTGCTACTACTGTTGTTAGTCCTATGCCTATTCCAACTGTAAGCATTCCTAACAAATATACTTTTAGATTTTTCTTATTCTCTTTCATTTTTAATTTCCTTTCTACCTTTTTTGGAACAAAAAAGGGCGGTTTAACCTCCCCCCCCGTTTGCTATTTGCAAATGTGACATTTAGTCTATCTTTTATCACATCTGCTTTTCAAACTTATCTTTTATCGATTGATTCCGTTATCTCTTTTTGAAATAATTTCTTTTCCTACTTTTCTTACATTTTAATTATATCATGCTTTTTATTTTTTTTGCAACCTTTTTTCATTTTGTATAAATTTACTTTTAAACTACATCACCATAACATCTTCTTCTTTTGCTTCATTATAATTAGAATAATTAATTTCTATTTCCATTAAATAGTATGATTTCATATCGATATAAATATTTTCTATTTTTTCTTTTTGTTTTTTAACTTTTATTGTCACTATATCTTCTCTATTTACTTTTTCATCATAGATTTCGGAAAAAATAGATAATGGAATTTCATAAGCTCTTTCAACTTTTCCATCATTATATTCTGTTTTATATATTTCTTTACTTTTTTCTATATATTTTTGAAAATATTCTTGTGTTAATTTAGGTAACTGAATACTAAAGTTATCTACTTTTTTTCCTTCATAATAAAGAGTGTCATCTTCTCTGAAATATTTTTCATTCGTTAAATCTATTTGATAATATTCCATATTTTTATATCTTTTAGAATGAATTTTCATATTTTTTATAGGTTCATCAGAAGAATTTGCAAATGTAATATCATATGTAGCGTAATAGTTTTGATTGAAATTTGTTTTAATACCACTATTTTGCACTTCTCTAACTTCTGGAGTCTTAAATCTAAATATTGTAAAAACGAAAACGAAAAAAAGAAAATAAGCTGGTAAAGCAATTAAACTTCTTTTTTTGGGATCTTTATAAAATTCAATAAACTTATGAATCATCCTAAAATTTTACCTACAAAACTTTCTTTATTTTGAATACCTCTGACAAAATCAATCGCATTCATTTTAGATTTTCCTTCTATCTGAACTTCTGTAAAAACAACTTCTCCATTGGATACTTTTACACCAAAACCATCATCATAAATTTTCGTTATTTGCCCATCTAATAAATCAGGAAAGAAATTTTCAGTTATATAAGACTTCCATACTTTAAGTCTTTTTCCTTCAAAAAAGCAATAAGCTCCAGGAAAAGCATTTAAACCTCTAATTTGATTATAAATATTTCGTTTAGTTTTTGAAAAATTAATTTTTTCATCTTCCTTTGAAATATTAAAACCATAAGTTGCTTGAGAGTCATCTTGTTTTGTTCTTGTATTGGTTCCATTTAAAATACTAGGAAGCGTTTTAAGAAGCAAATCTCTTCCTAAAACAGATAATCTATCATGTAGTGAAGAAGTTGTTTCATCTTCTTTTATTTCAATTTCTTCTTGAGATATGATATCCCCTGTATCCATTTGTTCATCCATATACATAATGGTTATTCCTGTTTTAGAGTATCCATTTAAAATAGCTCTATGAATTGGGGCTCCTCCTCTAAGTTTTGGAAGCAATGAAGCATG
>CACZQZ010000094.1 GCA_902783405.1 uncultured Erysipelotrichaceae bacterium | reverse complement strand
TCAGCATTAAATGCAGCACAAACCAGTGGATGAAGACGGATAGCTCTACCACCAATTAATTTTGGTTCAAATGCTTGAATACCAAGTCTATGTAATGTTGGAGCACGGTTAAGCATTACTGGATGTTCTTTGATTTTTTCTTCTACGATATCCCATACTCTTTCATCTTGATTTTCAATCATTTTTTTAGCAGCTTTAATATTAGATGCAATTTCTTTAGAAACAAGTCCATTAATAACATGTGGTTTAAATAATTCTAAAGCCATTTCTTTTGGAATACCACATTCATACATTTTTAGACTTGGCCCTACAACGATAACGGAACGTCCTGAATAATCAACACGTTTTCCAAGTAAGTTTTGACGGAAACGTCCTTGTTTTCCTTTAAGCATACTAGATAATGATTTAAGTGGTCTATTTCCAGCTCCTGTAATATTTCTTCCACGTCTACCATTATCAAATAAAGCATCTACTGCTTCTTGAAGCATACGTTTTTCATTTTGAATGATAATAGAAGGAGCTCCCAAATCCATTAATTTCTTTAAACGATTATTTCTGTTAATTACTCTTCGATATAAATCATTTAAATCTGATGTAGCAAATCTTCCACCATCTAATTGAATCATTGGACGTAGTTCTGGAGGAATGACTGGAATAACATCAAAAATCATCCATTCTGGTCTATTTCCAGATTCTAAGAATGCATTTAAAACATCGATTCTCTTAATTAATCTGATTCTTTTTTGACTTGAAACATCTTTAATTTCTTCAATTTCAGCTTTAATTTCATCTACTTCTTTTTGTAAATCTACTTGTTCAAGTAATTCTTTAATTGCTTCTGCTCCCATACCAACACGGAAAGTATTTCCATATTTTTCATAGTAAGCACGATATTCCTTATCACTAATCGTTTGTTTTTTCTCAAGTGGAGCAGCACCCGGATCTAAAACAACATAAGATACAAAGTATAATACTTCTTCAAGTTCTCTTGGTGACATGTCAAGGACAAGTCCCATACGTGATGGTATGCCCTTGAAAAACCAAATATGAGAAACTGGTGTAGCAAGTTCGATGTGCCCCATACGTTCACGTCTAACTTTACTTCTTGTTACCTCTACACCACAGCGATCACAAACGATATTTTTATATCTTAATCTCTTGTACTTTCCACAAGCACATTCAAAATCTTTTGTAGGTCCAAAGATTTTTTCACAGAAAAGTCCATCTCTTTCTGGTCTAAGTGTACGATAATTAATTGTTTCTGCTTTTTTAACTTCACCATAAGACCATGATCTAATTTTTTCAGGTGATGCAATACCTATTTTAAGTCCTTCAAATGTATTTGGATTCATTATTCTGCATCTCCTTCCATCATTTCTTCAATTTCTTCTTCAGTTACATCTTCTGGAAATTCTTCCTCTTCTTCTTCAAACTCATTTTCTTCAGTATATTGTTCTTCTGCACTTGGTTCACTTACCTCTACAGAATTATCAATAGATTCAGAAGTCATTTCCTCAGAAGGTGTAAAGTCATCGGATTCTGCCTGTTCTAATTCTTTAAGTTCTCTAAAGTTTCCATCTTCATCTAATACGGTCATATCAAGTCCTAAAGCTTGGAATTCTTTAATTAAAACTCTAAAACTTTCTGGAATACTTGATTCTGGAATCTTTTCTCCTTTAACAATCGATTCATATACTCTTACACGGCCTGTTACGTCATCTGATTTGATGGTCATCATTTCTTGAAGAACATGAGCTGCACCATAAGCATAAAGTGCCCAAACTTCCATTTCTCCAAATCTCTGTCCACCAAATTGAGCTTTTCCTCCAAGAGGTTGTTGTGTAACTAAGCTATATGGTCCTGTACTTCTAGCATGTAATTTATCATCAACCATGTGGTTTAATTTAATCATGTACATAACACCGACAGATACTGGGTTATCAAAGGCTTCTCCAGTACGGCCATCATAAAGTGTAAACTTACCACTTTCAGGTAATTTAGCTTCTTTTAAAGCATCGATAATTTCATCTTTTGTTGCTCCTGAGAATACTGGAGTTGCAACATGAATACCTAACGTTTTAGCTGCCATACCCAAATGCATTTCTAAAATCTGTCCGATATTCATACGAGATGGTACCCCTAGTGGATTAAGTAAAATATCAACTGGTCTTCCATCTTCCATATATGGCATATCTTCTTCTGGTAAAATTAATGATATAACACCCTTATTACCATGACGTCCTGCCATTTTATCTCCTACTGTAATTTTACGTTTTTGAGCGATATATACACGTACCATTTTTGATACTCCTGCAGGAAGTTCATCAGTATCTTCTTTTGTAAAGATTTTAACATCATGAACAATACCTTCTCCACCATGTGGAACTCTAAGAGAGGTATCTCTAACTTCTCTTGTTTTTTCTCCAAAAATAGCATGTAATAATTTTTCTTCACTTGTAAGTTCAGCCATTCCTTTAGGAGTAACTTTACCTACTAAGATATCATCATCATGTACTTCTGTACCGATTCTAATAATACCATTTTCATCTAAGTTACGACGAGCATCTTCACCAACATTTGGAATATCTCTCGTAAATTCTTCTGAACCTAGTTTTGTGTCTCTACATTCAATTTGATAGTCTTCAATATGAATAGATGTATAAACATCATCTTTTACTAGTCTTTCATTTAAGATAACAGCATCTTCATAGTTATAACCGTTATAGTTCATGAAAGCTACTGTAACGTTTTTACCTAACGCCATTTCACCTAGTACTGTAGAAGGTCCATCAGCAATAACTTCATCTTTGTAAACAGTGTCTCCTGTCTTTACAATTGGTACCTGATGATAACATGTTCCTGCATTACTTCTTTCAAAACCATTTAGATAATATGTATCCATACCACCTTTTGTTTTTACTAAGATTTTATTAGCATCAACATAATCTACAATACCATCAGCTTTAGCAATTACAACAGCTCCTGAATCTCTTGCGGCAATGGCTTCAATTCCAGTTCCAACTATTGGAGCTTCTGCTTTAATAAGTGGAATTGCTTGACGCTGCATATTAGCACCCATTAGGGCACGTTTTCCATCATCATGCTCAAGAAAAGGAATTGCGCTTGTCGTGATTGATACAACTTGCTGTGCTGAAACATCAATATAGTCTACATCTTTTGGAGAAACTAAAATATTTTCTCCTCTAAATCTAACTGGAACTCTCTCTCCAATAATACATCCATCTTTAAGTTCTGCGGTTGCTTGTGAAATATTATATTCTAACTCTTCATCAGCTGTCATATAAATAATTTCATCCGTTAATTTAGCGTCTACTACCTTACGATAAGGTGTCATAATGAATCCATATTCATTAACTTTCGCATAACTTGCAAGTGATGTAATAAGTCCGATATTAGGTCCTTCTGGTGACTCAATTGGACAAAGTCTTCCATAGTGTGATGGATTAACGTCTCTTACTTCCATACCAGCTCTATCTCTAGAAAGTCCACCTGGTCCTAAAGAAGATAACCTTCTTTTATTAGCAAGTTCTGCAACTGGATTAGTTTGATCCATGAATTGTGATAACTGACTACTTCCAAAGAATTCTTTCATAGCAGCCGTAAGTGGTCTAATATTAATTAATGTTTTTGGTGTAACTTCTGTAATTTCCTGTGTTGACATACGGTCACGAATGACTCTTTCAATTCTTCCCATACCAACACGAAATTGATTTTGCATTAATTCTCCTACTTGCTTTACACGACGATTTGATAAGTGATCGATTTCATCATAATTTCCAATATCATCAAGTAAATTTAAGTAGTATGATACAGATGCATAAACATCTGAAATCGTAAGTCTTTTGGTATCAATTGTTTGATCATTACCGATAACTCTTACAACTTTTTCAGGATCCCTCTTAGAATAAACTTCAACCATTTGTACTTTATTATAAGAGTCCAAACTTTCATTGATAATAACTTCTTTGATTCCATATCCGTTTTTAAATACTTCTTTAATTTTATCAAAGTTTTCTTTTGTTATTTTCGTTCCTTTTTCAAAAATAGTTTCTCCATCTACAATAATATTTTGAGCTAAAGTACACCCCATCAAACGATCTGTAATATTTAATTTTTTGTTGAATTTATAACGCCCAACTTTAGCTAAATCATAACGGAATGAATCAAAAAATCTTGTGATTAATTGGTTTTTAGCACTATCTAAAGTAGATGGTTCTCCAGGTCTTAATTTAGAATGAATATCGATTAAAGATTCATCCATATTTTTATTTGTATCTTTTTCAATTGTTTTTTCTAAATAAGCATTTTCTCCAAATAATGATAAAATATCTTCATCATTAGATAATCCTAATGCTCTAAGTAATGTTGTAATAGGTACTTTTCTTGTTCGGTCAATTCGAACATATATAACGTCTCTAGCATCAACTTCATATTCTAACCAAGTACCTCTTGTTGGAATAATTTGTGATGTAATAATGGTACGTCCATTTTTGTCAATTTCTTTTCCGAAATAAACGGATGGTGAACGAACTAATTGTGATACAATTACTCTTTCAGCTCCATTGATAATAAAAGTACCACTTTCCGTCATAATAGGCATGTCTCCAAGATAAATTTCTTGTTCTTTTACCTCTCCTGTTTCACCATTAAAAAGTCTTGCTTCTACTTTTAAAGGCGCTGCATAAGTTGCATATCTTTCTTTACAACCTTTGATAGAATATCTTGGTTCATCAAAAGAAAAATTACCAAATTCTAACGTCAAATTACCAGTAAAACTCTCTACTGGAAAAATATCGTTAAATACTTCTTCGATTCCTTCATCAATAAACCATTGATATGATTTTTTTTGAATTTCTAATAAATTAGAAAGTTCAATTGCGTTTTTTGTTTTTGCATAACTACGTCTTTCTCTGTGATCTCCGAATTTTTTTACTGTATAAGCCACTCGTTTCACCCCTATAACCTATATTTTTAATCTAGCATATTTATAAAAACAGTATATGCCACCAATTTACAATTTTAACAGAATAAAGTTCTTTTGTCAATTGTTTGTTGCACAAATTATATAAAAACCTTTGTTTTTTGTAATGAGTCTTACTTTATAGTGTTCTTCTAACATTTTATATACTGTTTTTGCTCCTTGATCTTTATGAATCACAAGCCATAATTCTCCATTTTTTTTAAGATAATTTTTTGCATCTATTAAGATTTTATATAATATTTCTTTCCCTACCCTAATAGGAGGATTTGTAATAATAAAATCATATTTTTTATGAATGTTCTCATAGATATTACTTTCAAATACATTGGTATTTACTTTATTTAAGATACTATTTTTATGCGCTAAAGATAAACTTCTTTTATTAATATCAATCATATCGACATTCACACTTAATGCTTTTGATAGATATATTCCAATCGGACCATAACCACATCCAAAATCTAATATATCTCCATGAATATCTTCTAAATTTTCAAGTAGTGTTCTCGTTCCAAAATCAAGTCCTTTTTTTGAAAAAACACCATTATCTACATAAAAGGAAAACTCTTGATTTTTTATTTTTACAAAAATCTTTTTTTCTTCACTTTTTAAATTCTTATCATTTTCAAAATAATGAGACATTTTTCACCTCAAAAAGCAAAATAAGCCTATACTAGTATTTAGTATAGACTTACCTCCATTTCTTTTATATTATTTAACTTCTACAGAAGCTCCAGCTTCTTCTAATTTTGCTTTAAGTTCATTAGCTTCATCTGATGGAATTCCTTCTTTAATGTTTCCACCATTATCTGCAAGGTCTTTAGCTTCTTTAAGTCCAAGTCCTGTAACTTCTTTGATTAATTTAATAACTGCTAATTTATTTGATCCTGCAGCTGTAAGTACTACGTTTACACTTGTTGGTCCTTCTTCTTTAGCTTCTCCAGCTGGTGCAGCAGCTACTGCTACAGCAGATGGGTCAACACCAAATTCCTCTTTCATTAAATCTACTAATTCTTTAATTTCTAATAAACTTTTTTCTTTTAAAGCTTCAATAATATCTTTGTTTTCAATTTTAGCCATTTTATTTTCCTCCTTTAATTATTTTTTTCTAAATTTTGTGCATGTAAATCTAAGCAAATTGCCACATTCTTAACATGTTCAAGTAATCCTCCAGCAAACATTGTAAGTAATCCTTCTCTTGAAGGGATTGTAGCAAGTTTTTTTAGTGTATCTATTTCTGTTACATTTCCTTCAACAATACCTACTTTCATCTCAAGTTCTGGATGATCTTTTGCAAAGTCATTCACAATTTTAATTGGCATAACAGCATCTTCACCAAATGCCATAATTTTTGGTCCTTCTAAATTTTCTAAATCAATCTTTAAACTAGAAAGAGCTCTCATTGTAAGTGTATTTTTGTAAACTTTAAGTTCACAATCATTTTCTCTTAGTTTTCTACGTAAACTTGTTAAGTCTGAAACAGAAAGTCCGTTATTGTCAAACCAAACCACTGCATTTGATGACTTAATTTTTTCTACAATTTCATCAATGGTATTTTGTTTACGCTCTAAAATTTTAACATTTGCCATAAATACCTCCTTTTCTATTTTTGCTAACATAGAAAAAGTCCCTCTACCGTAGGGACCTTTGAAGACTTATTTTGCCTCGGTAGGAAATTAAGCTTAAAGCACCTACTGTCTACGGTAACAATTTCTCTTTGCAATTCGTATTATAGCATAACTATTTTTAAATGTCAAAACTATTTGTATCTACTTTTATACCAGGACCCATAGTAGATGAAAGAGCAATATTTTTAATATATGTTCCTTTTACTACTGCTGGTTTTATTTTTTGAATTAAAGCAACAAATGTTTTGATGTTTTCTATTAATTTTTCTTTATCGAAAGATACTTTTCCAACAACAACATGAATATTTCCAAAACTATCTGTTCTGTATTCTACTCGACCTTTTTTAACATCTTCAACAGCTTTTTTAACGTCTGTTGTAACAGTTCCTGTTTTAGGATTTGGCATTAAACCTTTTGGACCTAAAATTTTTCCAAGTTTACCTAAAGCTGGCATCATGTCTGGAGTTGCAATCATCGTATCAAAACCGAACCAATTTTCTTTTTCGATTTTTTCTAACATATCTGCGTCTCCTACAAAATCAGCACCAGATGCTTTTGCTACATCAGCATTTGCTCCTTTAGTAATAACAAGTACTGTCTTAGTTTTTCCAATTCCATTTGGAAGAACTGTTGCTCCTCTTAATTGTTGATCAGCTTTTCTTGTATCAAGATTTAAATTCATAGCAAGTTCTACAGAAGCATCAAATTTAGTAATACTTGTTTTTTTAACAAGTTCTACTGCTTCTTCTAAGCTATAAAGTTTATTCTTTTCGAGCATTTTGCTTGCTTCTACATATTTTTTCCCTTTTTTCATTTTACTATCCTCCTTATGCGGTTAAGCGGAATTACTTGCGGATCCTCCCACATAGGTCTTATCCTATGATTAATCTTCTACTTCTACACCCATGTTAGTAGCAGTACCAGCAACAATTTTCATTGCTTCTTCTACTGTATAACAATTTAAATCTGGCAATTTAATTTCAGCGATTTGTCTTAATTTATCTTTTGAAAGTTTTCCAACTACTTCGTTTCTTCCTTTTGAAGAACCTTTCTTAACATTTCCAATTTTTTTAATTAAAAATGGAGTTGGTGGAGTTTTAATTACGAAGTCAAATGTTCTATCTTCATAGATTGAAATTTCAACTGGTAATACATCTCCCATTTTATCTTTTGTTGCATCATTGTATTTTGTACAAAATTCTTGTAAATTGATTCCTGCAGGTCCTAGAACAGTTCCAACTGGTGGAGCTGGCGTTGCTTTTCCTGCTGGTATTTGTAATTTAATAACTTTTGTAACGTTCTTTGCCACGAAAAACACCTCCTAATATTATTTACTCGTTTTCGCGAGTGGTTCTAATAGCATTATCCGCATATGCCTCCCACTTGTTCTATATAAAATATATAGCTAAATTAATATAACATATTTTTGTTTTCTTGTCTATATTTTTTTT
>CACZQZ010000093.1 GCA_902783405.1 uncultured Erysipelotrichaceae bacterium | reverse complement strand
TATAACTAAATTACTTGGTAAAAAACAAGTCGCAGAACTTAGTATATTTGATTATGTAATTGGTATTTCAATTGGAAACTTTTCAGCTGAAATGACAACAAATATTGATATTCCATGGATTAATGGAATTATCGCTATTGTTATTTTTGGATTAGTTTCTTATTTAATTTCTATTTTATCCATGAAAAATATTAAGATAAGAAGATTTATGTATGGAACACCAACTATTTTAATAGAAAAAGGTAATATCATTGAAAGTGGGTTAAAGAAAGTAAAATTTGATGTAAATGATTTATTAGAAGAATGTAGAGGTTCTGGTTATTTTGATTTAAAACAAATAGAAACTGCTATTATGGAAATAAATGGAACACTTAGTATTTTACCTAAGACTGATTATAGACCATTAACTGTAGGAGATATGAATTTAAAGTTTAATCAAGAAGGACTATGTGCTAATGTTGTGATTGATGGTAAAATTATGGATAATAATCTAAAAAATATGAATAAAGATAAAAAATGGCTTTTAAAAAAATTAAAAGAAAAAGGATATTCTTCAGAACAACCTTTACTTTTAGTTACTTTAGATAACAATGATAAAATAGAAATATATGAAAAAAATAAAGAAAATAAAATAAAACCTGTTTTAGAGTGACAAATTATGTAAACTAATAGAGTTCTTTTATAAAAAACTCTTTTTTCTATGATACAATAAAGATGAGAATAGGAGAGGTATTATGAGACATTTTTGTGCATCTGTATTTATTATGGATATAAAAAATAAAAAAATATTGTTAGTAAAGCATAAAAAATTTAATAAATGGGTTCAACCTGGAGGACATATTGAAGATGATGAAACACCAGAAGAAGCTGCAATGCGTGAAGCTTATGAAGAAACAGGTCTTAAAGTGACGTTAATAGGGGAACACTTTCCAAGAGAAAATGATTTTATAAGACCAATCGCTATTCAAAAAAACAGAAACAAAATGGGAGATTTGCATATTGATATAGTATATCCTGCGATTCCAAATGAAGGTGTTATTCCTAAATTTGATGAAAATGAATCTACGGATATAGGATGGTTTTCAAGAAATGAACTTGAAAATATATCCGTTTTTCCAGATATTAAAATTACAATGGATTATTTATTAAAAACATATATGAGTTAGGAGTGTTTATGGATTATATTATTCTATTAGATACATTGTTACCAATTTTATCGATTTCTATTTCTCTTTTTATTGGCTTATATACCGTTCATCAAAGAGTAGATAATGAAAATAAAGAAAGTCATAAACCTTACTTAGTTGTAGAAGATATCAAAGAAATACCATCTTTCAAAAGAACAAATTATTTTGTAACTTTTTTTGGAAGAAATTATCTAAAAAAATTTGGTAAAATGAAAGAGAAAGATTTATTAAGAGAAGATGAAGAAAAAGATTTTTTTGTTTCTTTAATACTAAAAAATATAGGATATGGTGTAGCATCAGATATAAGATTTTATAATTTACTTACTGGAAATGAAATCATTGGGACACAAGAAAGTATTAAAAATATAAATCAAAAACTATTTACTACTTTTGATATAGCAACCAAAGAAGTTAAAGAAATACCAGTTAAAATATTATCTCATTTAGAAGAAGATGAAGGAATAATACAAGAAGATCATAATCGTATTTTATGTATATATAAAGATTTAAATGATCATATTTATGATGCTATTATAACAATCAATATGAAAACAAAAAAGAACTTTGATTATTTTATTTATCAAAGAACTTCTAGAAGTTATAAAAAATGGATTAGAGAAAATAAAAAAGAATATAAAAAAATCTTGAAAGAATATGGTGCAGAAAAAAAGGGATAATCCCTTTTTATTTTTTCTCTAAATTTTCTACTACTTGTTTGAAATCTTTTTTAGCTTTTCTAACTGTTTTTCTCCTATATTTTGGAAAGAAAAGGAAAAGAATTAAAATAATAAGTAGTGATATAAAAAGAGAATAATAATCCATATGACTGAAATCCATATTATTAAAATCAATACTATCTAATAAAGAACTGTTATTATTTAAGTATTTATAGTCTTCATTACTCCAAATACCAATTTTTTTTCTTTGAGCTTTTTCTTCTTCTTTTTTAAGTATATCAACATATTTATAATCACCATAAATATAAGCAACTTTAGCATATCCTTTTTGAATAAGTTTTTTTTGAAGTAATTTTCCATCTACCCAAATCCAAGCTAAATGCCGATTATAATTGTCTTTTTTATGGCTAGCTTCGTCATATTCTAATTGAATATTTTTAGCATTTGTTAAAGTTTTACAAGTATAGTTTTTAGCTTCTACTCCAAAAGGTTCCTCATCTTGATTGGAATGTTTAATTTCAGGAGCATCAATCGCAAGAAATCTTACTGTAATTTTTTTCCCATTTAATTTAAATTTGGCGGTGTCTCCATCGATACATTTATGAAATGTTACTGTTTTGGTATCTGCATATACAAAAAGAGGTAAACACAAAAACAAACATAAAAAGAATAATATTT
Source organism: uncultured Erysipelotrichaceae bacterium (assembly GCA_902783405.1). Taxonomy (GTDB): domain Bacteria; phylum Bacillota_I; class Bacilli_A; order RF39; family UBA660; genus RUG12867. The sequence continues at coordinate 3,461 of CACZQZ010000093.1, read as the reverse complement.
TGCTTTTCATAACATCATCCTACTCTTATTTAAGGATACCATATTTTTATAAAAAAATCATGATAAATTTTTCCTTTACATGAAAAGGAAAAGTGTGCTATAATACCAAAGGCGAAAGAGAAGTGTATTTGTATGAAAGAAATTAGAAATGTAGCAATCATAGCACATGTCGATCATGGAAAAACAACTTTGGTAGATAAATTACTTAGAATGTCTGGAACATTTAGGGATAATGAAGAAGTACAAGAAAGAGTAATGGATTCAAATGATATTGAAAGAGAAAGAGGAATAACTATTCTTGCTAAAACAACAGCGATTAATTATAAAGGTGTTAGAATAAATATTCTAGATACTCCAGGACACGCGGATTTTGGTGGAGAAGTAGAAAGAATTATGAACATGGTAGATGGTGTTTTACTTGTCGTAGATGCTTATGAAGGTACGATGCCACAAACCAGATTTGTTCTTAAAAAAGCTTTAGAAGCAGGAGCTACTCCTATTGTTGTCGTAAATAAAATAGATAAGGAATCTGCAAGACCAGCTGAAGTTATCGATGAAGTTTTAGATTTATTTATTGAACTTGGAGCAGATGAAGAACAATTAGAATTTCCAGTAATATATGCATCTGCTTTAGCAGGGACTTCTAGTTTAGATGCAGACTTAAGCACTCAAAAAGAGACTATGGATCCTATTTTAGATGCCATAATAAAATATATTCCTGCTCCAGAAGTTGAATTAGATGGAGGACTTCAATTTCAACCAGCTCTTTTAGATTATAATGATTTTGTTGGAAGAATTGGAATCGGTAGAGTAAAAAGAGGAACTGTTAAAGTAGGAGAAATGGTTTCTTGTATTAGAAGAGATGGAAGCATAAAACAATTTAGAATTGCTAAAATGTATGGATTTTTAGGACTTAAAAGAATTGAGATAGAACAGGCTAATGCAGGAGATATTATTGCCATTGCAGGGTTACCTGATATTGAAGTTGGAGAAACTGTTTGTACAATTGGAAAAGAAGAGGCTCTTCCTTTACTTCATATTGATGAACCAACCCTTCAAATGACATTTGGAACCAATACGAGTCCATTTGTTGGAAGAGAAGGTAAGATTGTTACTGCTCGTAAAATAGAAGAAAGACTTCATAAAGAAACAGAAAGAGATGTATCTTTAAAATTTGAACCAAACGATAATGAGTCTTTCTTAGTATCTGGTAGAGGAGAATTACATTTATCTATTTTAATTGAAAATATGAGAAGAGAAGGATTTGAATTAGAGGTATCTAAACCTAGAGTTATTATAAAAGAAATTGATGGTGTAAAATGTGAACCTTTCGAAGAACTTCAAATTGATGTTCCAGAAGAATTTGTTGGACCTGTTATCGAATCATTAGGAAAAAGAGAAGGTATCATGGATAATATGACAAATCATGAAAATCAAGTCAAATTATTATATACTATTCCTTCTCGTGGACTTATTGGTTTTAGTACTGAATTTATGACGATGACTAAAGGATATGGAATTATGAGTCATACATATAAAGAATATAGACCATTAGCAGGAACAAATGTTGGAGAAAGAAAATTAGGCGTTTTAGTTTCTATGGAAAATGGTAAATCAACAGCTTATGCGATAGGTGGGTTAGAAGATAGAGGAGTTATGTTCATTGAACCTGGAACAGATGTCTATGAGGGAATGATTGTCGGAGAACACACTCATGATAATGATTTAGCAGTCAATGTTGTTAAGGGTAAAAATTTAACAAATACAAGAAGTTCTAGTAAAGATCATACTGTTGTTTTAAAAAGACCTAGAGTGATGAGTTTAGAAGCATGTTTAGATTATATTAACAGCGATGAATTAGTAGAAGTAACACCTACATCTATTCGTTTACGTAAAAAAATTCTAAATACAGCAGAAAGAAAAAAATTTGATAGTAAGACAAAATAAGAAGCGATAAATTCGCTTCTTATTTCATTACATTCTCATCAAAGAAACTTGTGATTGGTTCATCTAGTTCATTGGCAATCAAAAGTAATGTATCAATTGAAATTGTTTGTGGAGTAATTGATTCAAGTTTTGCAATAAAGCTATCACTTAATAATAGTTTTTCAGCAAGAGCTCTTTGAGTTATTCCTTTTCTTTTACGATATTTTTTTATGTTCTTACCAATAACTGTATATATGTCATTTTCAGTATATGCTACGTTCTTTGCCATGATTTCCACCTCACTGTTATTTTCTCACAGAAAAGCATGAAAATATATAGATAAATAATCTATTTGTGGCTTTATAGAACTACAAATACTTTACATTTTATATTTATCTTTTAAAAATATTACTTTTCTTTAAACATTATACTACTTTTTAGAATATTTGTTCAAGTAATAATCACGTAATTCTTTAAATCTTGCGTAGTGTACAACTTCTCTTTGTCTTAAAAAACAAAGTGGTGCTAGAACATCTGGATCACTTGTTTGATTTATTAAGTGTTCATAAGTAGCCCTTGCTCTTTGTTCAGCTGCCATATCGCTTTCTAAATCAGCGCGCCAGTCTCCTGTTGTATCAATATACATTGTACTAAATGGAACACCGTTAGCATCAGTTGGAAAGAAAGCACCATCGTGCTGCGTATAGTTACCTTCTAATCCTGCTTTTTGAAGTTCTTCTACAGTAGCTCCTTTCATTAGTTGCAAGATAATGGTATTAATGATTTCAACATGTGCTAGTTCTTCTGTAGCGATATCTGTAAGTAAAGCAATTCCTTTTTCATCTGGCATAGTATATCTTTGATTAAAATATCTAAGAGATGCACTAAGTTCTGAATCAGGTCCACCATATTGTGCTAACATACTTTTGGCTAACTTTAAATCTTTTTTTTGAATATTAACCGGGTATTCTAATTTTTTATGATATGCAAACATTTTTTGTCCTCCTTATTGCCAAGGCCATGGTTTATTATCCCATGCCCATGGAGTTTTATCTAATTCTTTACTCATGGTTGTAAGAGGTCCATACTCTTTTTCATATTTTTTGATTAAATCTTCTTTTTGATCACGATATTTACTATATAGTTCGATGATTCCTTTATCATTTGGATAAACATCTAAATATAAATTCAAATCGATCATAGCAAATCCTAAAGCATCAATATTGGTAAGCATTTCTGCTTGCTTATTGATAGGTTTTATTTCATATGGTTCAGTTGAAAGATATGGATTATAAAGATTTGTAAATACGTTTCCCCTTATAAATCCTTGATATGGATTATATAGTCCCGGTTGATTCATTTTGTCATCAAAAACTTCCTTTTGTTTATTCATTTTGTTTTCATACATTTTATTTGATTTATTCATGTTCATATTTGGATTATTAAAAGAAGTATTAAATATATCTTCATAATAATCTTCAAAGTTATAATAGTTATTCATATTGCCCTCCTCGATATAATAGTATGTTTCTTGT
>CACZQZ010000092.1 GCA_902783405.1 uncultured Erysipelotrichaceae bacterium | reverse complement strand
TTTTTACACTTGCCTTTTTTTAGTTTATTTCAAGATACTAGAAATATCAAACATTCCAGTACTTCCAGTAACTTTTGGTAATTCGCCATTCCATTTTTCAATAAATTTTTCTTTGATGATGTTATCAGTTAATGTTTGCTCTTTCAATTCATTTGCTTGTCTTTCAGCTTCTGCTTTCACAATTTTTTTCTCAGCTTCTATTTTTTCTTTTTCAAGTTCTTGTTTTGCTGTTAAAACTTTTTGTTCTGCAACTTGTTTTTCTTCAATTGCTTTTTCAAATTCTTCACTGAAACTAAAATTGGTTATATTAAAGTCACTAACAGATAATCCATATTTTTCTACTTTTTTAGATAATTCTTCCATACATTTTATACTTACTTCACTACGATTTGTAATTAATTCTTCTGCTGTATATTTTGAAGTAACCGCTTTAATTGCTTCTTCTATTGCTGGTTCTAAAATAATTTCTTCATAATCTGTACCAACATTTTTATAAAGTTGAGTAGCTTTCTTTTTATTGATTTTATAGTTTACGGCTAAACTCATATCTACTTCTTGTAAATCTTTACTAGAACTACTCGTTTTTACTTCTGTTTTTTGAACTCTAATATTCATTTTTTCTATTCTTTCAATTACAGGAATTTTAAAGTTAACTCCTTCACTTACTTCACTAATAACTTTACCAAATCTGACTTTAATTCCTACTTCTCCACTATGGATAGTTGTAAAACTTAAAGCAAATAAAATAACGACTACCAAAACACTACTGATAATTAAAATAAACTTTTTGTCTTTGAAAATATTTTTCATATGCCCTCCTTCTAATAATAGTCTGTATGAAAAAAGACTCTTATATTTCTATAAAAGTCTCGTTCTTTCAAAGTAATCCAGGCATAAAACCGATTGTTGAATTACTTCACTATTATAGTGGAACTACTCCCTCTTACTGCTTTAAATTATACCATATTTTTTGCATTTTGTCAAAGTGAGTATTTCAATTATTTATCTAAAGAAAGATTATAGCTATTATCAATATAAGATAATAAATCTTTAGTATTTATAGAATCATCTAATAGGATTGTAATCCAACTATGTTTATTCATGTGATATCCAGGATAAATTTTTTGATAATCAATAATATCTTCTATTTTACCTTTTGGATAACGTAAATCTATAATTTCTATTTCTTCATTTGATTCTATACCAAGTTTACTTTTAGAAATACTCATCATTAACCCATACCATTTCTGATTTTGTTTATTCCTCCAAATAGCTGTTTTTGGAAATTTCTCCCATAGATATTCAAGTTCATCATGATAAGTATTTTGTATATATTCGATAATCTCTTTTGATTGTTTGTTTTTAAATATATTTTTAGAAGTACAATTTTTAATAATATTTTGAATTTCTTTATCATATATTTCTTTAATAGTTCCAACAAAAAAGCCAGATATATTTTTAATATCAACCATAAGATATTCTTCATTTAAAGAATTATCTATAATTTTAGATAACATCTCATTATGATCTATTGTTACAATGATTTTAAATTTATCATCAAGAATATTCTTTTCATATACATATAAATTTTTATTTTTTATAAATCCATATTTTTCTAATACATCATAATTTATTTTTTTATCTTTTAATTCTTTATTTAAATCTCTCAAAAAAATCAACCTCTATCTATTAAAAATAAACTTCTTTTGAATAAAATAACTAACAAAAAATAGTATAGTATCAACAAAACATTTTATAATAAGTTGATTTATTTTTATAAATTTTAGCATCCAAACAAAAAAGGCACTAAGAATCATTTTACTAACAAATAAAATAAAGAAAAAGATAACTTCTTTTTTAGTTTTTCCATCTGACTTAAAAGTCCAATATTTATTGATTAAAAAATTTACACTAGCGCTTGTACATCTTGAAATTACAGTCGCTAATAAAATAATGAACCACTCTTTGCTACTCTGACATATAGCATAAAACAAAAGTAAATCAATCCCAGCACTTACTAGTGATGAAATGGTTGCTTTAAAAAAAGAGAAGATATCTTTTTGCATGACTTTATCCCTACTTTCTTGCATTTATACTTTTGCTACTTCTTTTTTTGTTAATTGTTTCATTCGAGTTATATATTTTTGTTTTTCTTGTACTAATACTTCAGAAAAGTAAGATTTCATAAATAATTTCATCATATCACTGATAATCTTTTTATCTTCATCTGTTATTTCATTATATTTCTTAAGTATAATAGAAAGATTTTTGGATAAGTGTGATGATATTTCTAAAAAAGTATTTTCATCTGTCGCATAAAATAGTTCAAAAACACTATCTATAAATATTTTTCTTTGTTCACTTGTTGTTTCTTCTAACCAATTAGTAACTGTTTTATTCATTATTTCACTTGCATCTGTAAGTTTTTTGGAATTTATTAAATAACTTCCCATAACTTTCCATGAATATAAATTGTGCTGGCGAATACCTTTTTCGTTACTCTCAACAATGGAATATTTTTCTTTATGATTCATTATTCTACCAATGATAGAATCTTGTGGAAAGTAAGATTCTATTTTTTCTAGAATAGGGCTTTTTCCATATTTTTCTATAAACTTTTTATGGAATCCAGGACCATCAAAATTATATACTTTAATTATTCTATTTTGTAATGATGGATTAGTAAGTGCAGAATAAATAGCTACATTTCCACCTTTAGAGTGTCCACCTACACGTATTTTTTTATTTTGATATTCCTGTGCTACTTTAGCTAGATATTTCATTCCTTCTATTTGACAAGGTACTGAATCTAAAAAGGCCATATTAAAGTCTTCTTTCCATCCATAGATAGATGCAGTGGTACCGATGAAAGACACATACATTTCATTTTTTTCTGTATGAATGGTTATAGCTGAAAACTGTTTTTCATTTTCTTTTTCATTGTTTTCGGTATAATTCGTTATTTTCATATTTTTAAATCTTTCACTATTTCCTAAATTTATAATGAAGTCTTTATCTTTTTTATAACGAAATAAAGAAATATCTAAATCTTTCATTTTATTAGCAATACTTTCAATGGTTTCTATTTTATCCATCTCTATTTCATGAAAACTTAAATAAGCAAGTCTTGCCAAAATAACACTATCCACTTCATTAAATGGTGAAACATCAGAAATAATAATATCACCACGCCATTTTAAATAATCCATTATATTAGTCATTTTATCACCTCTAATCACTTACATCGACATCTAAAGTTATATTAATTTTATATCCTTCAAATTTTTGCTTTAATTTTTCATATATTTTTCTATATATTTCTTCTCTATTTTTTTCTTTAAAATCGATAATAATATCAAAACTGATACTTTTATCTTCTTCATCTAAATAAAATCCATGCATTTGCAAAATACCTTTATGTGAAAAAACAATTTTATGAATTTCGTTTTGAACATTTATAATATGTTCATCTTTTGTATTCACCGAATATATTCCTATCGTATGAAGTAAAACTCCATATTTCGTCGCGATGGTATTTGAGATCCTTCTAGATATTTTATCAACTTCAGCAACAGATAATGTATCTAGTACTTCAATATGGGCAGAACCTAAATATTTATCAGGTCCGTAATTATTAAGTACTAAATCAAAAACACCATGGACATCTTTTTCTTTACTAATTTCTTTTTTAATACTTTTTGATAAACTACTCTCCACTCTAACACCAAGCATATTATCTACGGATTCTTTAATTAGTTCTATTCCAGATTTAATAATCACGACAGAAAGTAAAACACCAACATAAGCTTCCAAGCTAATTTTGAATAACATATAGATTAAAGCAGATGCTAACACAGATATGGAAAGAATAGCATCATTAAAAGCGTCTGATCCACTTGCAACTAATGAATCAGAGTGAACTTCTTTTCCTTTTTTCTTAACATATAATCCTAATATAAATTTAACTATGATGCCTGATACTAAGATAACTAAAGTAATAAAACTATAGTCTACTTCTTCCGGATGAATGATTTTTTTCACAGATTCAGTAAATGCTGTAATACCAGCATATAAAACAATTGCAGAAACAATAAAAGAAGTCATATATTCTATTCTACCATAACCGTAAGGATGTTTCTTATCTGGAGTTTTACCTGCTAATTTAGTTCCAACAATAGTTATAATACTAGATAAAGCATCACTTAAATTATTTACAGCATCCGATATGATTGCTATTGAATTAGAAAGAAAACCAACAAAAGCTTTAAAACCAGCTAAAATAATATTAGAAATAATGCTAATTATACTAGTTTTTATTACTTGTTTTTCTCGATTATTTTTCATACAACCACCTATTTTCTATACCTCATTATATCATATTTCAAAATTAAGTCTATGATTAAAGGTTGATTTTAAATTTTTTTATATTTCTACTTTACTTTCTATTATTTTATTAAATATATTTATAACATTGTCATTAATACTTTTTTCGATAATCCTGTTATTTCAGAGATATCAAATAAATTTATATTTTTTTTAAGCATTTGTTTAGCTAGTTCTACTGTTTTATTATTGGCTCCTCTTTTCTCACCTATACTAATTCCTTTTATTTTTCCTCTTTCTTCTGCTTTTCCTAGTTTTATTTCCATTAATCCCATAACGTCTTCCTCCTCTTTCATTTTTTCATACTCTTTAATATCTTTATTGTATCTTTTGATTAATTCTATTATTTTCTTTTCTATCTTGTTT
>CACZQZ010000091.1 GCA_902783405.1 uncultured Erysipelotrichaceae bacterium | reverse complement strand
CCATTCATAGGATCAAATGTACTATTTAAAATAATAGATTTTGTTGTTACATTAATTACTGGTTTATGATTTTCTTTTACCGTTACAGTAATTTCTTTATCTTTTGAGATTCCATAAGAATTTTTAACAGTGTAAATGACTTTATATGTTCCAACCACATTTACATTAACATTGTTTTGTTTTATTTCAATCTTAGAAGTTAAATCTTTATCTTTTTCATCATATGCCGTAACGTTTTCTAATAGATTAACATTTCTAAATTGTAAAGTTTCTTTATTTTCTGCTTTAATTTCTGGTGTAGTTCCAACAACATTAATTTTTATTTCTTTACTTACAGAAAAATTACTTTCATCAGTTACTGTATATGTTGCAGTATATGTTCCTGCTACTTTAGGATTTATATTTGAAGATACTTTAATTTTTGAAGTTAAATTACCATCTTCATCATCTTTTGCTGTTACACCATCTAATAAATTAACATTTGTTCCTACTGTTATATCTTTATTGTTAGCTATAATAGTAGGTTGATGGTTACTTACATAAAGATAAGACTCTTTAACATATCCAAAACTTTTATCTGAATATTTTCCATCTGATGCAATATTTTGATTAGCATCTAATGCTACATCAGTATAAATTTTATACCAATTAGTTCCACTTACATTAACTTTATCCATAACAATAACTGGCATATTTTCTACACTAGTATTTTTATTTTTCAAAGTATAAATAGTTGCAGAAGAATCACTAGGAGATTTCTTAACTGGAGCATCCACACTTGATGTTTTAATACCAATCGTATTAGCTAAATAATCTTGTAAACCAAAGTTTTTATCTTGTAAGAATGCATTCATAGCTGCTTTTTCTCCCCAATAAGGATCTGTAGCATACATAATGTTCATTCCACTTTGTTTATTACCATAATGTCCACCATAGTATCTTGAATCAGTCGGTGAATTATATCCTTGCCCTGTAATTTTAGCATGAGCCAAAATACTTTCTCTTACACTTGAATAAACAGTAGCACAATCATAAGCACAATTATCATAAGCACCATGTCCAAATACATTATTTTTATCTTTTGCTATTTGGCTTGTTCCTTTAGCACTCTCATTTAAAGCTGCAGAAAATGTAAGTAATGCATTAACACCATAGACATTTTGACTTTCAATAAAACTAGCACCTTCGTTATATAGAACAGACTCATTTTTACTATTATATCCATAATTTTTTATAATTTGGTTAAAATCATCTGCAGTATAAGCTGTTTTAGAATGATTTGGTAAATATAAATAATATGCATAATGAGGATTAGAACTATTTACTGCATTAGCATGAGAACTTTTTCTATAATCATCAATCATAGTTCTATAATTTGTATAAAAATAAATACCATCAAAACTATAATAAATAACACCTTTATTTAGAAATTTTGGAGCAGGTCCTAAATTCGTATATGACTGTCCCCAGTGATTATTATAATAATGAATTAAATTACCAGTTGCTGAATAATGCTCATAATATGTTTGAATTGAATTATTAACAACTTTTGCCCAAGACTCATCTTTAGATGCAAACCAAGCATCACTCCCATTGTATTTAATTTTATACCATGTATAAGTTCCATCATTATATGTATCTAAGTAAGTATAAATGTTTCCTTTACTAACACTACCCAAGGCATCAGAATTTGTAGAATGGTCTTTTCTTACAGTGATACTTGTATTGGATTCAATTTTAACACTTGTAGATGACAATGGAATAATATCAATATATGGTGCATTAATCCATCCTGTATATCCACTAATTTTAATTTTAACTCTATCATGTTCATAATCATAATCTAAAAAGGCTGAATCTAATCCGTAAGCAGCAGCAACTGTTGTATATGGTGTAGTAGCAGTAGGTGTTGAAAACAATCTATGAATATTAGAAGCTCCTCCACCAGCTGGATTACTTTTATCATAAGTAAAACGCGTAACAGCATATTTTGCATTAATAACTTTTCCATTTTTATAAATAACAGCCACATTTTGATCATTAGAAGCATAATTATTCATGACTTCTTTAGCTTTATTATAATTATCGTAACTACCAAGTATGGTATTACTCTTTCCACCAGATACAACTTCTACATTAAATGTATCAGCATAAACATATCCAGAAAGAAAGAAGCAAATACATGAAAATATGATTTTTGATGCTCTTTTCATAGAACCACCTCATAATCTAACATAATTATATCAAAAATATAAAATAAAGTACATAAATCAAAAGAAAAGACAAGAATTATAGTGTAAAAATATGTAAAGAAAAAAGATTACTTTGAATCTTCTTTTATTATATTTATAATTTCATCAAAAGTTTCCACTTCTTTAATAGCATATTTTTTAATTTCATCAATACTATTTTTCATAGCAAATCCTCTATAATCTTTTATCATAGAAAGATCATTAACATCATCCCCAACGGTATAAACCTTGTTTTCATCAAAATCATACATTTTTGAAAGTTCTTTAATAGCATTTGATTTAGAAACTTCTTTATCCATGATGTGAATCCAATTTTCTAAACTTTGAACGTTTACCATAGGAAATTTACCATTAAATGTTTTTAAAAATTCATCTATTTTTTCATAATCCTTGGGTTTGGCTAGAATCTTATAAACGCCAGCATCATCAGATAAAGTATATTCATCACCTGTATCATACCATATTTCATAAAACAAATGACTATCTTCTAAAAACTTAAATATTTCTTTTGAAACATTTTTTGATATTTGTTTTTGATAGACTTGATTACCGTAGAAATCATAAATCAAAGCACCATCATCACAAATTAAAAACGAATATGGAATATTAAAATTTTTTGTTTCACTAAGCATTTGAGTATAATTTCTTTCACTTGTTAAAAAGAAGTAATTCCCATCATTCACAAATTCACAAATAGCATCAATATTATCTAGATAGTGTAAGGTATAAAATGTATTATCAAAATCACTAACTAATGTTATCAATTAACTACACACATTTCCACTAAATTTAAAATCATACTGATCATAAACACTATTATATGTAATTGAAATAGAACCTACTAAATCTTCATTTGTTTTTGGATTTATTAAGTCACTTCCGGAAATATATCCCTCTAATGCAAGTGAATCTAATGACAAACAATAAGTTTCATTTTCTTTCAATTTATCATAATTTGCTACACTCCACCTTTTGGCTGCTTCTTCCAAAGTCCTAATCTGATTATTATACATTTTTTGCCTATTTTCATTTAATAATTTAATAATAACTGGACTAATAATCGTCGCTAGTACTGCAATAATTACAATAACAACTAAAATTTCAATTAAAGTAAAACCCTTTTTTTTCACTTTTTCACTCCTAACCATGAAACTATCTTTTTACTCATTTCTTTATTTGTAATAGAAAAGTATCGTAATAAATCATCTTTACTTCCGCTTTTTCCAAAAGTATGAATTTTAAAGATTTGCTCTTCACTCATTACTAATTTATCTAAATCAGTAGTATTTGATAGTTCTAAAATAAATGTTTTTTCTTTTGGTAAAAGTTTATTTCTTTCCTCCAAACTTCTAGATAAAAATTTTTTTAAACAAGGTATACTAACTACCCTTACATTTAAATTATACTCTTTTTGTAAATATTGCGCAAGAGAAAGTATCAAAGCTATATCACTTCCAGAAGAGGCTAAAACAACATCTGGATGTTCACATTCTATTAAATTATATCCATTTAAATAAGCAGATTTATTTATTTCAACTTCTTTTTCTTTAGAAATAATCAAAACACTAGGAATTTTTTCTTTCAAAATAGTAAGATAACTTTCTTTCAT
>CACZQZ010000090.1 GCA_902783405.1 uncultured Erysipelotrichaceae bacterium | reverse complement strand
TTATGCGATTGCGGATATCTTTGTAACAGCTTCAACAACAGAAACACAAGGTCTTACCGTAATTGAAGCTATGGCGGCGTCTATTCCGGTAGTTGCGATTAATGATGAAAGTTTTAATCAAGTTGTCATAGATGGTCTTAATGGGAAAATATTTAATAACAAAAAAGAATATAAAAAAATTGTTATTGACTTACTAGAAAATGAAGATGTCAGAAGAAGACTCAGTAGACAAGCTAGAATTAGCGCTGAAAAATATTCTGCAAAGTATTTTGCAGATCAAGTATTAGATGTATATAAAATAGCAATAGGAAATAGTGAAAAAGATAAAAATTTATTAGATAAAATGAAAAATGTGATAAAGAAGGGATTTCATGACTAAAATTGTAGTAGCAAATCAAAAAAACATCTTAAACTATCATGAAGTTATGGATTTTTTGAATCAAATTAGAGGTAAAATACCAAAGAATAATGTAATTTTTTGTCCTAGTTATCCTTATCTTTTAGACTATGTGCGTGAAGGCTACCTAGTTGGTAGTCAAGACGTTTCAGAAACAAATAAAGTAGTAACTGGAGAAGTAAGTGTATCCATGCTTTCTAGTCTTACAGTAAAATATGCTTTAATAGGACACACAGAAAGAAGAATAAATAAAAATGAAACAGAAAAAGACATTGTAAAAAAAATAAAAGAACTAATAACAAATGATATTACGCCACTTTTCTGTATTGGTGAGATGAATGAGGAACAGTTTGAAGATGTCATTCAAAGACTAAAAAATACATTTCAAAATTTAACTTTGGATGAAATAAAAAAAATATTTATTTGTTATGAACCTATGGATGCGATTGGAACAAATAAAGAAATAGATGTACAAGAACTTGAAGATAAAATTAAAAAAATGAAAGAAACTATTTTAAAGGAGTATCACACTAATACAAAAGTATTATATGGTGGAAGTGTAGATAGTGAAAACGTAAAAGAAATTTTAAATATTTCTGTTTTAGATGGTGTTTTCCTAGGAAGTGCATCCATTCAAAGTAGTGAGTTTTTAAAAATTATAGAAGTTGCAGTAACCATGTGACTTTTTTTTACTTTTTTCGGGATAATTCGACAAAAGTAGAAGAAAAATGCTCTAGTCATATGAAAAGAAAAAAAGTATAATTATAATTGTTAAGAAGTAGTACTTGAAGGGAGATATAAAATGGAAAATATAAGAGTACTTATGATTGACGATAATGTTAGTTTAATAAACATGGTAAAGGAGTATTTTAAAGACCATAAAAGTATTACGATTAAAGAAGAAGCTCATGACGGAGAAGACGGCTTACAAAAAATAAAAGAAAATTTAGGGACAATTGATGTTGTTTTATTAGACTTAATTATGCCTAAAAAAGATGGATTATATGTTTTAGAAGAAATGAAAAAACAAGGTATTTATAAAAAAGTAATTGTTTTAACAAGCTATAATGCTAGTGAAACGATACGTACCGTATCAGAATATGGCGTTTATTATTTTATGTTAAAACCATTTGAATTAGTAGATTTAGAAAAACGAATTTTAGATACAAGTGATAAAAATAAGGAAAGTAAAAATATTGATTTACATCATGGTAATTTAACAATGTCCATTACTAAGATTTTACATGATTTAGGTATTCCATCTCATATTAAAGGATATCAATATATCAGAGAAGGAATTTCGATTGTTTATGAAAGACCAGAAACGATTGGTGGAATTACCAAAGAATTATATCCAGAACTTGCTTCTAAATTTGATACAACGGTATCAAGAGTAGAAAGAGCAATTAGACACGCAATTGAGGTTTCTTGGAATAGAGGAGATTGGGATTTAATGGAAGATATTTTTGGCCATAGTGTGGACATTGATAAAGCAAAACCAACCAATTCAGAATTTATTGTAACGATTGCGGATAAACTTAGACTTGAAACACATAAAGTAAGAGTATAGGTGAACTCTTCTTTTTTTATTTATTTTATGTTATTCTATATATGGAAGTGATTCTATGGATGGCATTATTATTGTAGATAAACCAAAAGGTTGGACAAGCAGAGATGTTGTAAATAAGATATCAAAAGTTTTAAGAATTAAAAAAGTAGGGCATACTGGTACTTTAGATCCTCTTGCTACAGGTGTTTTAGTGGTATGCACTGGTAAAGCTACTAAAATATGTGAACTGTTAACATCGACAGAAAAAACATATGAAGCAGAAGCGGTTTTAGGAATAGAAACAGATACTTTAGATTTAGAAGGAAAAATTATAAAAGAAGAAAATGTACATAAGAAAGAAGAAGAAATAAAAAAAATAATTGATTCGTTTCCTAAAAAATATATGCAAGAAGTCCCTATTTATTCTGCTGTTAAAGTAGATGGTAGGAAATTATATGAATACGCTAGAGAAAATGAAAAAGTTGTACTTCCTAAAAAAGAAGTTGAAATAAAAAAAATAGCATTAAAAGAAATCTTATACGAAGAAAATAAAACAAAAATAAAAATAGAATGCATTGTATCTAAAGGAACATATATCAGAAGTTTAGTAAGAGATTTAGCTTACTCTATGAATACAGTAGGAACGATGACGAGTCTTAGAAGAACAAAACAAGGATATTTTTCTTTAAAAGATGCAAACACTATAGAAGATATTGAAAACAACAAATATAAACTTTTGACTATAGAAGAAGTATTGCCTTATAAAAAAATAGAAGTAAATGATTTTTTGAAGAATAAAATTATAAATGGTCAAAAATTAGAAAACAGATTGCACGAACCTATTTTATTTACATATGAAGGAAAAGCAATCGCTCTTTATAAAGAAGATAATGATAAAATAAAGCCTTGGAAAATGTTTTAGCATTTGACAAAGTTATAAATTTAAATTATACTAATGTTATTAAAAACGTTGATGAAGAAAAGTAGAAATAATGGATTTAAAGAGAGTTCATGGTAGGTGTAAATGAATATGAAATTATTTTGAATGACACTTTGGAGTTTACTAAGGAATACATACTTAGTACGGTAAAGCCGTTATACAAGAAGTGACTATGAAAATAGTAAATTGGGTGGTACCGCGGATTTAACAGTTATTCGTCCCTTTATGGAGGATAACTGTTTTTATATGGAAAGGTGATATGATGGAAAAATACAAAACATATGGAATTCAAAATGTAGGAGAAGAAGTAACTTTAAAAGGATGGGTATCTAAAATTAGAAATTTGGGAGGACTTATCTTTATAGATCTTAGAAATAGAACAGGAATTATGCAAGTAGTCGTAA
>CACZQZ010000089.1 GCA_902783405.1 uncultured Erysipelotrichaceae bacterium | reverse complement strand
TGGTGTATCTGTTGTCATGCCAGTGGCAGTGCAGAGTAGCTATGTACGGAATGGATAACCGCTGAAAGCATCTAAGCGGGAAGCCAACTTCAAGATGAGTTTTCCCTTTCTTTAAGAAATAAGATTCCAGAAAGACTATCTGGTTGATAGGTTAGAGGTGGAAGCATGGTGACATGTTGAGCTGACTAATACTAATAAATCGATAATTTAATCATAATTTCTTAAAATTTGATAGAACACATTATCTAAGTTTTCAGAGAATTATTTTATATATAGTTTATAATTAAATTGGTGACGATAGCAAAGTGGATACACCTGTTCCCATCTCGAACACAGAAGTTAAGCACTTTAACGGCGACGATAGTAATCGCGAAAATAGCAAGTTGCCAATTTTTTTTTTATTTTCTTACGTTTTATATATATAATATATTATTTTGAGAATTATTATAATAATTATTTATTTTTAATTATTTTTATAAATTTGTAAAATATTGTAAATAATTGTTTTATCAAAAGTAATAAATAATATGGATAAGTATTGTAATAATACTTTTTTTTTTGCTATAATGATTATGGTGATAGAAATGGAATATAAAATTACAACTAATGGAGAATTTGATACTATTGAATTAGCTCAAAATTTTGAATCTGAAAAATTTCCAAATATGATCATTTGTTTAACGGGTGAACTTGGTAGTGGGAAAACTGTTTTTACAAAAGGAATTGCAAATGCTCTAGGTGTAAAGGAATCTATAACTTCTCCTACTTTTACCATTATTAAAGAATACGATGGAGAGCTTCCACTATATCATATGGATGTTTATCGTCTAGATGGTAATACAGAGGGAGTAGGTATTGAAGAATACTTTGATAAAGGTGGAGTAGTTGTTATCGAATGGGCTGAAACTATCAAAGATATTTTACCTAAAGAAAGATTAGAAATTAAATTTAAAATTGTAGATGAAAATAAAAGAGTTTTAATATTAAATCCTATAGGAAAAAAATACGAAGAATTGTGTGAAGCTGTAATATGATTTCTCTTTTTATTGATACTTGTGATACAGAGTATATTGTTTCGATTATAAAAGACAATGAAACATTGTTTTTTTTTAAGTCAGAAAACTCTAAAGATTTATCTACAAAATTATTGAAAAAAATTGATGAAGCGTTTCATAGTATAAATTTATCTATTCAAGATGTTGATAAGATTTTTGTAACGAATGGTCCAGGTAGTTTTACAGGAATTAGAGTTGGTGTTACAGTTGCTAAAACACTTGCATATTCTTTAAATAAAGATATTTATACTATATCTAGATTAGAATGTATGGCATCTACTAAATGTAATACAGATATCATTGTTCCTTATATTGATGCTAGAAGAGATTATGTTTTTGCTGGAATTTATGATCAAAATTTGAATTGTCTTATGAAAGATAATTATTTATCCAAAGATTGTTTATTAGAAAAAATAAATGATCAAGAAGTGACATTTATTTCATGTCAGAATCTTATTGATGGTAGTGTTCCTCCAAATGTAGATGTTGTAAAGATTTTAGAGCATCATAAATCAGATAGTAAAATAAATCCACATTCTGTAAAACCAAATTATTTGAAAAAAACTGAGGCAGAAGAAAATCGTGATAAAGGAAATAACTAAAGATTATAAAGATCATATTGAGCAAATTTTGTCTTATTTTGGGAAAATAGTACCTACCTTTGAATCATATGATCACTATTATATTTTTGAAGAAAATAAAAAATGGATAGTATTATCTTATATTCAAATTTTTTATGAAAGAGCAGAAATTTTATATTTTTGGGTAGAAGAAGATTTTCGAAATTTAAAATATGGTACGAAAGTACTTGATGAATTGTTAAGAAATTTGAAAAATCAAGGTATTGAAGAAATTTCTTTGGAAGTGAATGTAAATAATTTGTCAGCAATTAAAATGTATCAAAATAATGGATTTGAAATAATACGTACGATTAAAAACTATTATAAAAATGAAGATGCTTACGTAATGTTTAGAAAGTTGTGATATTGTGGAAGATATTTATATTTTAGGAATTGAATCTAGTTGCGATGAAACGAGCGTATCTATTGTTAAAAATGGATGCGTGGAGGTAGCGACAACTGTTTTTACACAAATGGATACTCATGCCTTATATGGTGGTGTAGTTCCTGAAATTGCAAGCCGTATGCATGTAGAAAGTATTACGTTAGTAATTGATGAAACTTTAAAAAAAGCAAATATGAAAATGGAAGATATAACGGCGATAGCTGTTACTTATGGCCCTGGATTAGTAGGATCTTTGTTAGTTGGTATTGAAGCTGCTAAAACATTAGCGTTCGTATATCATAAACCTTTAGTTCCAGTTCATCATATAGCAGGTCATATTTATGCTAATAATATAGAACATAAAATGGAGTTTCCACTACTTGCTTTAGTTGTTAGTGGTGGACATACTGAACTCGTTATTATGAAAAATCATTATTCTTTTGTTAAAATAGGTGGTACTTTAGATGATGCGGTTGGAGAAGCTTATGACAAAGTTGCTAGAGTATTAAGTCTTCCGTATCCTGGAGGACCTAGAGTAGATAAACTTGCACATATTGGAAATGATACTTATTCTTTACCAATTCCTCTTGATGATGATTCTTATAATTTTAGTTTTAGTGGAATAAAAAGTGCAGTAATTAATTTAAATCATAAATTAGAACAAAAGGGTGAAAATGTAATAAAAGAAGATTTAGCTTGTTCTTTTCAAAATAGAGTAGTAGAAATATTAGTCAAAAAAACAATGAGAGCTTTAGACGAATATAATATTAATAATTTAATTGTAGCTGGTGGAGTAGCTGCTAATAAAGGACTTAGAGAAAGGTTAGAAAAAGAATGTAAAGAAAATAATATTAATCTTTCAATTCCATCTTTAAAGTATTGTACAGATAACGCTACTATGATAGCAGCAGCAGGATATTTTGCTTACATAAAAGGTGATAGAGCAGGACTTGATTTAAATGCTAAACCAGGAGCAAAATTATATGAATAAGATAGTTGATAAAAATGATATTATTATAGTAGTAAAGTAGGAGGTAAAAAAAATGGAGAATAAAAAAAATGGGGGAAATGGAATTTATATAGCTATTATTATAGTTTTACTAGGAATTATAGCGTTCTGTGCTTATAAAATAGGTACTACTGGTAGATGTGTAGTAGATGATTCAAATGCACAAAAAGGTGGTAATACTTCTGTTCCTGTGGAAGATGTAACTAATGATACAAAAGATGTTACAACTGCAACTAATACGACAAGTAAAAATGTAACAACAGTTGCGGATACAATTTCAAGATTTATTGGTAAGTATAAATTTGAATTTAGTGGATTACAAAATGATAATCTTGGAGAAAATGAACCTTGTAATAAAGTAAGTTTATTTGTTAAACTAGAGTTAAAAAATGATGGCACTTTTGATTATTCCCGTGGTGCAAGTTGTTCTAGTGGAGATCGCTCTTCGGGGGTATACCTTGTAGGTCACGATGCAATTTATTTATATAATGAAAAATGTGTTGGACTAAATGAACCTTGTAGTCTTATGATAAAACTAAAATATATTGAAAACAATGGTAAAATAGATTTGTTTGATAATGATAGCAAAGACGGATGGACAGTTGGAGAAAAATTTGGAAATATTCAAGCTCCTTCAGAAACAAAATTAACTAAGGTAAATTAACTTTAAAATATCTGATTTTATTCAGATATTTTTTTATGTAAAAAATAATAGATTAGGTAAAGATATAAACCAATTTAAAAAATTTGAATATATTACTTTAGAAATGAAAAGGAGGAATTTCTTTGAAAAAAATAATCATTTCTATTGTAATTTTTATTGTTTTAATTTTTCTTGCATTATTTATAATTCATAATCCTAAAGAAGAAAAATTAAATAAAATCAAACTTGCAGAAGTTACTCATAGTGTGTTTTATGCACCACAATATGTAGCTAAAAGTTTAGGTTATTTTGAAGAAGAAGGATTAGATGTTGAAATACTTTTAACTCCAGGTGCTGATAAAGTAACAGCCGCAGTACTTTCAGGAGATGCTGATATTGGATTTTGTGGAAGTGAAGCAACAATCTATGTTTATAATGAAGGAGAAAAAGATTATTTAATAAATTTTTCTGGTTTAACAAAAAGAGATGGTAGCTTTTTAGTTTCTAGAAAAAAAATAGAGAATTTTACATTAAATGATTTAAAAGGTAAATACATTGTAGGAGGTAGAAAAGGCGGGATGCCTGAAATGACACTAGAATGGGCTTTAAAACAAAATGGAATTGATGTAAAAAAAGATGTGACAATTGATACATCTATTGAATTTGCAGCTATGAGTGGGGCTTTTATTAGTGGAACAGGAGATTTTGTAACTTTATTTGATAATAGTGAATTGATAATCATTTTCTAGCACTAAAAAAATTAATCAAACGATTACTTGATATTTCATTATATATCTTTTTGTTCCTGTAGTATTATATCCTCTTTTAAATTCATAATTTTTCATAAAAAAACATTTATTTTTTTTATTGAGTGGATAATTCAAAAATACTTGAAGTTTTATATTATT
>CACZQZ010000088.1 GCA_902783405.1 uncultured Erysipelotrichaceae bacterium | reverse complement strand
CCAAGTAGAATAACAATTATTACAACCAAAACCATATTAATCCCATTTGCTTTATTTTCTTTACCTTCCATTACTATCACCTATTTTTATATTAACATATCTTTCATTTTAATAAAATTAAAATTAATTCTTTTTTCTATACTTTACACTTTTACTTTACAAAAAAAACATCTGATTTCAACATAAGTTGATTTCAGATGTATCCTTATAAGGGATTACGTCTGATTCACACAATCAAACGTATCCTTTTTTATTTTATGAAATTTCTTTCATCTGTATACATTATAATTTAATTTAGACTATATGTCGATAGTAAAAAAAAGAGTTATACAAAAACTCTTTTTCTTTGTGGTTTTATAATTTCTTTTTCATCATATTTGGTAATAGTTACTACTCTATTTTCTTTTAAACTTTTTTGTACATCAATAAGTCTTTGATTCGTAGAACCTCTATACATACATTCAAAACTTCGATGTTCTAGTTCAAATTTTCCATCTACTAATACATCAATATTGTCTAAAAATTTAGAAACATCTTTATTTTTCATTTCTAATAGTTTTTCGAAAGTAAAACCGGTATAACACCAAATATTAAGACCTTGTTCTTTAGCAAACTCTGCAATTTCACTACAAGCTTTTGCTTGAAACATAGGATCCCCTCCTGAGAAAGTAATCCCATCTTCTAAAACTAAAGAAGATATATCTTCTTTGATATTTTCTACATCTTCTTCATATCCACCTTTAAAATCATGTGTTTGTGGATTTTGACAAGCAAAGCAATTATGTGAACAACCTTGTGTCCACACAACTGCTCTTATCCCTTCACCATCTACAATACTGTCTCCCTGTAGTGGTGCGGCTAATCTAATCTTCATTTTTTTTATCTTTCATTAAGCCTTGTAGTCCATGTTTTACACGATCTTTTTCTTCTGCTTTTTTACCGTTGTTAAAACGATCTGTTGTTCCTACTAAATATCCTGTAATTCTTCTAATTCTTTCGAATCCTACATTTTCTCCTACTACTTTTTCCATATTTTTCTCCTCCTTATTTACAGCAACTACTGTTAATTTCTCTAATTCTTTCAAGTGGTACAGCGTCAAATTCACGTCTACCACATCCTGGACATACATCTTTAATAACACCAACATATCCACAAACTGGATCTCTATCTACTGGATGGTTAATAGCTGCATATCCCATTTTATTTTCTTTCATTGTACGAATGATTTTTTCAAATACATCAACATTTTGTGTTGTATCTCCATCAAGTTCGATGTAACTGATGTGTCCTGCATTTGTAAGTGCATGGAATGGTGCTTCTTTCTTAATTTTATCCACAATTGAAATATGATAATAAACTGGTACGTGGAATGAATTCGTATAATAAGCACGGTCTGTAATTCCTTTAATTTTTCCATAAATAACTTTATCAATATTAACAAATCTTCCAGAAAGTCCTTCTGCAGGTGTTGCTAAACATGTAAAGTTTAAATTATATTTATCAGAATATTCATCACATTTTTTTCTCATGTGACCAATAATTTCAAGTCCTAATTTCTCTGCTTTTTCGCTTTCACCATGATGTTCTCCTATTAAAGCTTTTAAGCATTCTGCAAGTCCAATAAATCCTATACTAAGTGTTCCATGTTTTAATATTTTTCTTAAGCGATCATTTGGTTTTAAGTTCTCACTATTTAGCCAAACGCCTGCACCAAGTAAGAATGGGAAGTTATACATCTTTTTAGAACATTGAATTTCAAATCTTTCTAAAAGTTGATCTCTTACTAAATCCATTAAGTTATCTAATTCTTCATAGAAACCTTTCATATCAGCTTTATCATTTGTTATAATACCATGTTTAATACCAAGTCTTGGTAAGTTAATCGTTGTAAATGATAAGTTACCTCTTCCTGTTACTATAGATTTATCTGGATCTGCTTTATTAGCAAGTACTCTTGTTCTACATCCCATATATGCTACTTCAGTATTAAAATCACCTGGTTTATAATATTGTAAGTTATATGGTGAATCAATAAATGAGAAGTTAGGGAATAATCTTTTAGCAGATACTTCGCAAGATAATCTAAATAAATCATAGTTAATATCTTCTTTATTATAGTTAACTCCTTCTTTTACTTTAAAAATTGATATTGGGAAAATAGGTGTTTCACCTTTTCCAAGTCCTGCATCTACAGCATGTAAATAGTTTTTTGTAACCATTCTTCCTTCTGGTGATGTATCTGTTCCAAAGTTGATAGATGAGAAAGGTACTTGTGCTCCAGCTCTAGAATGCATTGTATTTAAGTTATGTACAAAAGCTTCCATTGCTTGATATGTTTTTCTATCTGTTTTAGCATAAGCACTTTCATAAGCTTTTTCAAATATTTTATGAATTGTTTCATTTTCTTTAATAAAGTAATCAAACACAGATAAATTAAAGTCAATGCTTGTAAGTTTATCAATTTCTTTTTCTAATTTATCAAAATTAATAAAATCTAAAAAGTCTGAAAAATCAAGTAAATCATATAAATCTTGTTTAAATTGTTTTTTAAAAGTCATTAGCACTCCTGGTGCCATGTAATAGTCAAAAGCTGGAATACTTTGTCCACCATGTTGATCATTTTGATTTGATTGAATAGCTATTGCAGCAAGCGCTGTATAACTAATAATATCTTTTGGTGGTCTTAAATGTCCATGACCTGTTGAAAATCCATTTTTAAATAATTTATTTAAATCAATTTGCATGCAAGTTGTTGTTCCCATAGCTAGAAAATCCATATCATGAATGTGGATATCTCCACTATCATGTGCTTCTGCAAATTTTGGTTTCATAAGGTAAGCTTTTGCAAATTCTTTTGAAACAGTACTTCCATAATGAAGCAT
>CACZQZ010000087.1 GCA_902783405.1 uncultured Erysipelotrichaceae bacterium | reverse complement strand
TCCAAGGTTTTGCTAAATCAGTGTAAGCTTTTTTCGATACTTCTGAAAGTTTTTCTTTATTACTTATTATTTCTATAATTCTAGCTGTATATTTTTGAATATCATCAGGTGCAGTAAAACCATTTACATTATTTGTTATTGTATCTGCTGTAACGGAGTTTTCGATAAAAAGCCCAGGAGTCATTTGACTTGCCGCTTCAATTTGAACTAAACTAGATGCATCAAACTTGGATGGAAACAAAAATAAATCTGCTCTATAATAAATTTGTTTAAGCAATATTCTATCCATAATTCGGCCAGTCATATATACATCATCATCTAATTTATATTCATTAATTTTATTTTTTAATTTTTGTTCATCTGGTCCTGTACCAACATATAGCATTTTAAAATCATATCCTTGTTCTTTTAATAACTTAAGTGATTCCAATATAAAAAATATATTTTTAATATCGATAATTCTTCCAACAAACAAAAACAAAATATCTTGATTACTTAAATGAAATTTTTGATTTACTATCTTTTTTGCTTCTTCTTTATTATGGACTATCTTTAAATCTGTGCCATTATGTACAACGATAGGAGAAGGTCCTTGATAACCATAATTTTTTAAAACTTGAATCATAGAATGATTTACAGCTATTACTCTATCACATTTTTCAAATGTTTTTGTAATATTTTTGATAATTGTATTTACAATAAAATTATTATGTGTCACTTTTTTAATTTCAAAATCAAATCTTGTATGAAGAGTAGCTATCACAGGAATATTTAGTTTTCTTGCTACTTTAATCCCTAATTTCCCAATAACGAACGGAGAATGAATATGAACAATATCAAAGTTTTCACTTAATAATTTTTTATATATTTTATTATCCGGTATTCCATAATGATACTCAGAAAAAGGTACTTTAATAGACTTTACTCTTATAATTGGATATTCTTTTTTTTCATCATCTTTTGTGCTTTCATTATCTGGAACAACTAATACAACATCACAATATTTATTAAATTCTTTTGACAAATTGTGTACTACTTCAACAACTCCATCAACTGCTGGATAATATGAATCTAAAAAAAGTCCTATTTTTATTTTTTTCATATATTATCTACTCCCATAATTATTATACAAAAAAAAAAGAAATTTTCATATAAAAAAAATTAGTAAAACTTAACTAATTTCTAATTATTACTTTAATACTGATTTATCTTTTTTTACTAAAGCTTCTTTAAAGAATAGGGCCGTTTCTCCTGGAAAAAGATGAGCAACAGTTATATTACTATCTAATGCTTCTTTATCAATTAAACTCCAATCTAATTCCATTTCTCCAAGTCCTAATTCTCTACTTTTTTGGATAGAAAATTCTCTTGTAAATTCTCTTATACTCCTTCCATTTCCTTCTCTAAATGGATGACAATATATTAACTGTGTATACATTTTAGATAATAATTCACAAAATTGAAATTCATCTCTACAAATTTCTAGTAAATAATCAATTTCATTAAATAATTCTGTTAAAAATTGTTCAATATCTTGTTCGTCATTAATCCATAAAAATCCACCTAATCCCTTTTTTAGATTAACGTTACGATATTCACCTGCAAAAGGATAAATTTCATCAAAAAGATATTTATGAATTGCTTTTAAATGATTGGCTTTCAAATCTAAATCTATTGGTTTATCATGAAGTTCCAATAATTTTTCAAATGTAATGGTAGCTTCAACTTGTTTTAATTTTTCTTTATCAGTTATATTTAATTTATTTTTTAATACATTTGTTCCAGGATAAAGGTATTTTTCCCACATGATATCATTTTGACTATCGCTCATTTTTTTTCACCAACTTTTTAATGTTTTTGTTTTCTTTTTCATTTTTTAAATATTGTAAATAATATTTAGATTTAATATATTTTAAATCTTCTTCATCAAACATTGCAGTAACTTTTTTTATGCTATCATTATCTGATTTCATAATCATCACCATTTAAATTATATCACAAGAAAATACTTTTTATCAAAAAAATATTTTAATCCTTCTGCATATTACCTACATAACAGATCTTATATATTTTTAGCAATACCTTAGTATTTTTTAGACATTTTTTAAATTATACTATTGATTATAGAACATTTGTTTGTTACAATTATGTTGGATACGTTTGAAATATATCAGATGTTTTCCCTTCTGATTAAGAAGGGAGGTGGTATCGTGACTAAAAGAGAAAAATCTCTATTTTTCATTATACTCCTTCTATTTATTATAATATTTATACTCATGTATATTTTATTTTTTAGATAGAAATAAAAACATCTGATTTCAACAACCGTTGATTTCAGATGCTATCCCAAGGGATTACGTCTGATTCAAGCAATCAAACGTATCCTTTTT